>CANMFV010000190.1 GCA_947496835.1 Flavobacteriales bacterium
AGGCGTCCTCACGAATTTCAGAATCTGTAACGATGTCAAATCCAAGTTCACGTGGCATCGACATTTCCACCAAACTTACGAATAATCCACCATTAGAAACATCGTGCACTGCATTCACTAAATTATTTTCAATCAATCCTTTAACAGCATGTTGCATGTTAAATTCTTCTTCTAAATCAAAATATGGTACTGGAGATGCTTTAATTCCATGGTAAGAGGCCAAATATTCCGAAGAACCAATGTCTTCTTTGTATTCACCCACCAAGAAAATGAGGTCTCCTTTTTGTTTAAAATCCAAGGTCATCACCTTCTCTTTATCTTCTAGTAATCCAATCATTCCAATCGTTGGCGTTGGAAAAACAGGAACCTCTACCCCATTCATTGATGTCTGGTTATAGAACGAAACGTTTCCTCCCGTTACAGGCGTTTCAAATTTCAAACATGCCGCCGACATTCCTTTGATTGCTCCTACAAACTGCCAATACGACTCTGGATTGTACGGATTTCCGAAATTCAAACAGTTGGTAATCGCACTTGGAATACCACCCGCACAAACGATGTTACGTGCTGCTTCCGATACTGCGATCATTGTACCAACCTCTGGGTCAGCATTTACGTATCGTGAATTACAATCCACGGTCATTGCCAATGCTTTATTCGTTCCTTTAATATTTACAACACCAGCATCCGAAGGACGATTGGTGGTCATTGTGCGTGTACCAACCATGGAATCGTACTGTTCGTAGACCCATTTTTTTGACGCAATATTTGGCAATTGCAATAATGCGTAACCAACTTCTTTTAAGTTTTCCGGTTGTGGAACTTGACTGATGTTGAATTTCTTGTATTCTTGGTAATAAGCTGGTTCAGAATATTCTCGGACATTTTGTGGTGCTCCACCACCTAATACCAATGATTCAGCAGGAACATCACCTACCATTTCTCCATCCATATAGTAGCGCACACGTCCAGTATCTGTTACATGTCCAATTTCCTCAGCGTGCAAGTCCCATTTGTCAAAAATGCGCTTTACCACAGACTCTTTTCCTTTTTGAACCACTACCAACATGCGTTCTTGGGATTCGGAAAGCAATATTTCGTAAGGCAACATGCTATCTTGACGGGTTGGAACTTTATCCAAATAAATTTCCATTCCAACATTCCCTGCTGCGCTCATTTCACATGTCGAACACGTAATTCCTGCTGCACCCATGTCTTGCATTCCAACAATCGCATCTGTTTCAGATAATTCCATTGTTGCCTCCAATAGTAATTTCTCCATGAATGGATCTCCAACTTGAACAGATGGTAAATCCGAAGCGGAGTCCTCTGTGATATCCTTAGACGCAAACGCTGCACCAGCTATCCCGTCTTTCCCAGTCGCTGACCCAACTATGAACACAGGATTTCCTGGTCCTTTCGCTGTCGCTGATATGATTTTTTTCGTATCGATGATTCCTGCAGAGAAGGCATTCACCAGTGGATTCGTGTTATATGACTCATCAAAAAACACCTCACCACCAACGATTGGAATACCAAAAGCATTTCCATAATCGCCAATTCCTTTTACTACACCTTTCACTAACCATTTGGTACGTGCCTCTTCGATGTTTCCGAAACGCAAAGAGTTTAGTTGTGCAATTGGACGAGCGCCCATCGTAAAAATGTCACGGTTGATTCCACCAACACCCGTTGCAGCACCTTGATATGGTTCCAACGCACTTGGGTGGTTATGAGATTCAATCTTGAATACACATCCTAATCCATCACCAATATCGACTAATCCTGCGTTTTCTTCACCCGCTTTCACCAACATGTGTGGTCCATCTTTCGGAAGTTTTTTCAACCAAAGGATTGAGTTTTTATACGAACAATGCTCACTCCACATTACGGAGTAAACAGCTGTTTCTGTAAAATTCGGTGTTCGTCCGAGAATTCCTTTGATCTGTTCAAACTCATCCGCACGTAGTCCTAAATCAATTGCTTGTTCAAGCGTCGCTTCTTTTTGCAGGGTACTTTCCATTCTTTGAATTTTCTGAAACAAAAGTACATATTTAAAAAGGAACTGAGTTCGGAATTTTGAGTGTTTACCAACGATTTTTTAACATTTTTAGCAGAATTTTCTCCTACTATTTAGGATAAAGTCCGAAAAACTAGTTGAACAAAGTGAGTCAAACCAAAATCTGTCTATTTCTAGCGGATTTCCAACTTGTGTTTTTCACGAAAAAACGTAAATTTGTATCCTAAAAACGAATCATATGAATTACGACATCATTGTTGTTGGAAGTGGCCCAGGTGGATATGTTACTGCTATTCGCGCCTCTCAATTAGGACTAAAAACTGCCATTGTAGAGCGTGAGGAGCTAGGTGGGATCTGCTTAAATTGGGGTTGTATTCCTACCAAAGCACTTTTGAAATCTGCCAATGTTTTTGAATACTTGACACACGCTAGTGATTATGGAATTACTGTAAAAGAAGCTACAGCTGATTTCGGTGCGATGATCAAAAGAAGCCGCGATGTAGCTCATGGAATGAGCAACGGGATTCAGTTTTTAATGAAAAAGAATAAAATCGATGTACTCAAAGGCAACGGTGTGATTAAAGCTGGTAAAACAGTTTCCGTTACAAACGAAGCTGGAGTAACAACAGATTATACAGCAAGCAAAGCATTGATCATTGCAACTGGAGCTCGCTCACGTGTCCTTCCGAACTTGCCTCAAGACGGTGAAAAAATTATTGGATACCGTCAAGCAATGACCTTACCGACGCAACCGAAGAAATTAGTTGTCGTTGGATCAGGAGCGATTGGAATTGAGTTCGCTTATTTCTACAATGCTCTTGGAACAGAGGTGACGGTTGTTGAATACCTTCCAAATATTGTTCCAGTGGAAGATGAAGACGTTTCCAAACAATTGGAGAAATCGTTCAAGAAAGCGGGTGTAAATATCATGACAAATGCTTCAGTTGAATCTGTTGACACTTCTGGAAAAGGATGTGTTGTTACCGTGAAAACAGCAAAAGGAGAAGAGAAAATCGAATGTGATATCGTTCTTTCCGCTGCTGGAATTGTAGCAAACATTGAAAACATCGGATTAGAAGAAGTTGGAATCGTTGTGGACAAAGGACGTATCCTTGTGAACGATTACTACCAAACGAATATTCCAGGATACTACGCTATTGGCGATGTAGTCCCAGGTCCTGCATTAGCACACGTTGCTTCTGCGGAAGGAATTATTTGTGTGGAGAAAATTGCTGGACACCATCCAGAGCCATTGAACTACGGTAACATCCCAGGATGTACGTATTGTTCTCCAGAAATTGCATCAGTTGGAATGACAGAAAAAGCAGCGAAAGAAGCTGGATACGATATTAAAGTTGGTAAATTCCCATTCTCTGCTTCAGGTAAAGCAAGTGCTGCCGGAGCGAAAGACGGATTTGTGAAATTGATTTTCGACGCGAAATACGGCGAATTACTTGGTGGACACATGATTGGCGCGAATGTAACGGAAATGGTCGCTGAATTGGTGGCTGTTCGCAAATTAGAAACGACAGGAGA
>CANMFV010000191.1 GCA_947496835.1 Flavobacteriales bacterium
TGGTGAAAATGGTTACATTGTTTGCTCAAATACCTGTGATTTTTGATAAATCCGGAAAAAACGACATTCTTTTGAGGTGATTTCGGAAAAAATGGCGGAATATTTCGACTTGGATTGGCTTTTGACGATGATTCAGCGTACGAAACAACCACACACATGGACTTACAGAAATTCACCATCAAAACACAAGAGGCGATTCAGCAGGCGCAAAATATTGCCGAATCCAAGGGACAGCAATCAATCGAAACGGGTCACCTGCTTCAAGGAATATTTGCCGTAGATCAGGAGGTGATCCCCTATATTTTAAAGAAACTTTCCGTTAATCAGACGGTTTTCCTAGCGGCTTTGGAGCGAATCGTTGATTCCTATCCAAAGGTAACTGGTGGACAAATATTCTTAAGTCAAGGAGCAAATCGAATTATTCAATATGCTTTAAGTGAATTAAAAAATTTCGGAGATGAATTTGTTTCCATCGAATTGTTATTTTATTCTTTATTGGATTCAACGGATACGATAGGTAGACTGCTAAAAGACAATAAAATAACTAAATCAGTATTAAAAGACGCTATTATGGATGTGAGAAAAGGGGAGAAAGTAAATTCCCAACATCAAGAAAATACCTATCAATCATTAGAAAAATTCGCCAAGAATTTAAATGAACTTGTTGAGTCTGGAAAGTTAGATCCTGTGATTGGTCGTGACGATGAAATTCGACGAGTTCTTCAAATCTTAACGAGAAGGACAAAAAACAATCCCATATTGATTGGTGAACCTGGTGTTGGTAAAACAGCCATTGCGGAAGGACTGGCACATCGCATAGTGAACGGCGATGTTCCAGAAAACCTAAAGTCAAAAATTGTGTATTCGCTAGACATGGGGGCCTTAATTGCCGGAGCAAAGTACAAAGGTGAATTTGAAGAGCGCCTAAAAGCTGTTGTCAAAGAAGTCATCGCAGCGGAAGGAGAAATCATCTTGTTTATTGATGAGATTCATACGCTTGTGGGTGCCGGTGGAGGAGAAGGAGCGATGGATGCAGCGAATATCCTGAAGCCAGCTTTAGCGAGAGGAGAATTAAGAGCAGTTGGGGCAACTACGTTGAATGAATACCAAAAGTACTTTGAAAAAGATAAAGCACTCGTTCGTCGTTTTCAAACAGTGCTCGTAGATGAACCAACAACGGAAGATGCGATTTCCATTCTTCGAGGAATCAAAGAAAAATATGAAAATCACCATAAAGTAATCATCAAGGATGCAGCGATTATTGCTGCAGTGGAATTGTCTCAACGCTACATCACTGACCGCCACCTTCCCGATAAGGCCATCGATTTAATTGATGAAGCAGCTTCGAAATTACGCATGGAAATCAATTCTAAACCGGAGGAGTTGGATGAAATTGAACGTAAAATTATGCAGTTGGAAATTGAGCGTGCTGCGTTGAAACGTGAGAATGATTCGAAGAAACTAGAGAATGTCGAACGTGAATTGGCCAACTTCAATGAACAACGTAATTCCTTGCAGTCGAAATGGCAAACGGAACGAGATGTAATTGATTCGGTTCAAGGTGTAAAAGAAGAAATCGAAAACTTGAAATACGAAGCAGATTTAGCCGAACGAAATGGAGATTATGGTAAAGTAGCTGAAATCCGATACGGAAAAATTAAGGACGCCGAGGAGCGCTTAGAAAGGTCCAAACAACAGTTAATCGATCTTCAAGCAAATACTAAAATGATTAAGGAAGAAGTGGATGTGGATGAAATCGCAGAAGTTGTTTCCAAGTGGACGGGCATTCCGGTGAATAAAATGTTGGAAAGCGAAGTTTCTAAATTATTGAAGTTGGAGGATGAATTGCATAAGCGTGTTGTAGGCCAAGAAGAAGCAATCACAGCGCTTTCGGATGCCGTACGTAGAAGCCGCGCTGGATTACAAGATGCGAAACGTCCAATCGGTTCATTTATCTTTTTGGGTACGACTGGTGTTGGGAAAACCGAACTTGCCAAAGCACTTGCGGAATATTTGTTCAATGATGAAAATGCGATGACTCGTATAGATATGAGTGAATACCAAGAAAAACATACGGTTAGTCGCTTGGTGGGTGCTCCTCCAGGATATGTGGGCTATGACGAAGGCGGACAATTAACGGAAGCTGTTCGACGCAAACCTTATTCCATTATTCTTTTGGATGAAATCGAAAAAGCGCATCCAGACGTATTCAATGTATTGCTACAAGTGTTGGATGATGGAAGGTTAACCGATAATAAGGGTCGTTTGGTTAACTTTAAAAATACGATTGTCATTATGACCTCAAATCTCGGTTCATCGATCATTCATGAGCGTTTTGAAAAGGTAAAAGAAAAAGAGTTTGAGGCTACGGCTGAAAAAGCAAAGTCTGAGGTGATGGAATTGTTGCGTCAAACGATTCGCCCAGAGTTTTTGAACCGCGTCGATGAAATCATCATGTTTACGCCATTAACAATGGAAAATGTTCGTCAAATTGTTCAAATTCAGCTGGACGTACTTAAGAACAAATTAAAAGCCATGGATTTAGTTCTTTACGTGACAAAAGATGCCTTTGATCACATTGCGGAAATTGGCTACGACCCGTTTTTTGGCGCACGTCCAATCAAACGTGTGATACAAAAGCAAGTGTTAAACGAGTTATCCAAAGCTCTTTTAAGTGGAACGATTGATCGAACTAAAAATATAGTTATGGATGTATTTGACGGCAAGATGGTCTTTCGAAAACCAATCACTGAGACAGAGGAGGTGTAAATCATATAACAAAAAAAAAGGAGCAAATTCGCTCCTTTTTTTTATTCTATTTCGTTGTAATTAGATGCGGTATTTTTTAAAGAATGCGTCCCAATTCCAAATGAAATTAGACATTACTTCATCCATTCTTTTTAAGAACAATGGATTAGGAGCTTGCATACGGCGGAAATATTCATCTTGGTGTTCGTTCAAATTGTATTTATGAAAAACAGCCTTTGACATTCCGTAAATCCAATTTTTTGAAGGATGGTTTACACGCATGATGAAGGACTGATATTCACGAACCAAGTTTCTAAATGTTGCGGTGTCCATCTCATACATTTTCGAAACTTTGTCGAAAATAATGTTCTCGACTTTTTCTGCTTGATCAGCGTCAAATGTACTTTCTAAAAAAGATAAATTTCCAACAAGTACAATCATTCCAAATTCCCCATTGTTTGATGCAGAGATGGAAGGTGTCGTAACAAAGGCAGAATCTTCATTTATCATCAACGATACTTCAGTAAAGCCATTATCAACGCTATCGAAAATAGCATTGATGAAAACATTGGCAACTTGATTGTCGGTGAGTTTTCGTTTGGTAAGAGTGCTAAACATAGAAATTCGGTTGTTGGTTCCTTCTTTACAAATTTAACATTACCATAAAGTCACATGAAACTACCCATTCACACGTTATCAACCAAGTTTTCAACAAGTATCCTAACGTTACATTGTTCAAAACTCCATTTTAACAATCCAACTTCTACGCGTAATTTCGCAACATCAAATTTAGTATATGAAAGGAA
>CANMFV010000192.1 GCA_947496835.1 Flavobacteriales bacterium
GTAGCAAGACCATCCAATCCATCGGTCATATTTGCGCCATTTGAAACGGCAACGACAATAAAAATGACAATTGGAATAAACAGCAACCATCCGTATGATTTATGTAAATCACCGATTAACCAATTGTAGTTAAATTCATTCCCACGAATAAATGGAATAGTGGTTGTCATGTCATCTGTTTTTATCCATTTGAAATGTTCACCTTGATTTTGCACGTGTAGATGCGTCACAAATTTCTCGTCCTGTTGCAATTGGTACGTTGCTGAAACGCGCTTATGAACAACCACATCATCAGAGAAGTATAAAATACATCCAACGATTAAACCTACACCAATTTGACCTATTACTTTAAAAGTTCCTTTTAAGCCCTCTTTGTTCTTTTTAAATACTTTGATGTAATCGTCCAAAAACCCAATCAGACCAAGCCAAATAGTTGCAAGGATCATCGTGATTACGTAAATATTATGAAGCTTGGCAATTAAAAGAACTGGAATCAATATAGCCGCGAGAATGATGATTCCACCCATGGTAGGAGTTCCTGACTTCTCAATTTGACCAGCAAGACCTAAATCCCGCACTGTTTCACCAATTTGCTGCTGACGTAATTTATTGATGATTTTCTTTCCGATAACAATTGAAACGATGAGGGAAAAAATCAAGGCAAGTCCAGCTCGAAATGAAATGTATTGAAACAATCCAGCTCCGGGGAAATCTAAAGAATCGAGGTAGTCAAATAAATAGTATAGCATCTGATTATTTTTTCAAATGGTTAAAAAATTCTTCGGTTAATTTGAAATCATCAAAGTCATATTTAACTCCATTGATTTCTTGGTATTTTTCGTGTCCTTTACCCGCAATCAATACAATATCTCCTGCTTGCGCGAGCATGATTGCCGTTTTAATTGCTTGGGCACGATCTACAATCGTTAGAGCATTTTGACTATCGGCTGAAAGTCCAGCTTCCATATCTTTCAAAATTGACTGAGGATCTTCTGTGCGTGGATTATCAGAAGTTAAAATGACTTGTTGGCTTTTTTTCGCAGCAATTGCTGCCATAACAGGACGTTTTTCTCTGTCACGGTCACCGCCACAACCAACAACGGAAATTACTTTTTGTCCATCCTTTCGAATGGCAGCGATTGTATTTAATACATTTTCTAGTGCATCAGGCGTATGTGCATAATCGATGATTGCGGTAATTCCACCTTGACTTCTTACGTATTGAAATCTTCCTTCGACAGACCCTAAGTTGCTCATGCCTCTTAACACATCCATTGAGTCCAATCCCAGAAGGGTGCTTACACCGTAAACAGCTAAAAGGTTAAGCGCATTAAACTCTCCTACCAAGCGAGAACAGAGTTCAACACCATTTATGGTTAGCGTTAAACCTGAAATCTCATTCTCCAATACTTTTCCTTTATAGTCGGAAGGTGATTTAAGTGCGAAACTTCTTTTTTCCGCTTTGGTATTTTGCAACATTACCGAACCATTTCGGTCGTCACCATTTATCAACGAAAATGAACTGGACGGTAATTCATCAAAAAATTGTTTTTTGACCCGGATGTATTCAGCAAATGTTTTGTGGTAATCGAGGTGGTCATGTGTTATGTTCGTAAAAACGGCACCTGTATATGAAATCCCGTGGATTCTTTGTTGATGGATGGCATGTGAACTTACTTCCATGAAACAATACGTACAACCTTGTTCCACCATTTCACGCAACAGAGCATTTAGTCGAATGGGATCTGGCGTGGTATGTGTGGATGGACTGGTTTTTGTTCCAATTTTATTTACTACGGTCGAGATAAGTCCACTTGTATAACCTAGACTTGTAAATAAATCATAAAGCAAGGTTGTCGTGGTTGTTTTTCCATTCGTCCCTGTAATACCAACTAATTTTAATTCCTTCGATGGATTTTGGTAGAATTCACAGGAAACTTCCGCAAGAGTTGTATCCGTTTTTGTCACACGTACCACTGTTGCATCCGAAGGAAGACTCACCTTCTTTTCTACCACAAAAGCTCGGCAACCTAATTCATATGCAGATTGAATAAATTGATGTCCGTCGTTCATAGATCCTACAATCGCAAAAAACAAACATCCTTCCTTAGCATTCCTAGAATCAAAAGTTAAGGAAGAAATTTCCAAAGAAAGTTTTCCTTGAAGTACTTCAAATGAACAGTTATTAAGTATAGTGGAAAGTAACTGCATATTAATTCAGCGATATTTTAATTAATTGACCTTTTACTAGTGGATTTCCAGCCGGAACAGATTGCGATTTAACGACCCCTTTACCAGTCATTTGAACGATTAATCCTGCAGATTCCAATAGATAAACTGCATCTTTCGCAGTGAGTCCTGTCACGTCTGGCACTAATTTTTTATGAATTTTCTTGCCATTTATATGAATGGAACCTTTCAACGTATCCGACTTAATCCACTCGGTGTTTTTGTTCAATTGATAACGTAGGTTAAATGACTTTAAAATTTGTGTGACATCGCGACTAGCAGCAGCTTTCACCTTCGGCAAGTCAGTTGATTTGACAGCGCGTTTCGAGTTTACTGCTTTGTGGTATTGCAAGGCAGAAGCATACACTTTATTTGCGATTTCAGCGAAAACGGTTCCGGATACTCTTGCACCGTAATACTCTCTTTTAGGTTTTGAAATCACCACTATGCATGAGTAAATAGGTTTGTTTGCGGGAAAATAACCAACAAAAGAAGCTTGATAGAAACTCATTTTCTCGTCATTAAATTTCTTATTGTCACCTAAAAGCTTGGCTGTCCCCGTTTTTCCAGCGATGGTAAAAAAGGAACTTTTCAAATCCCTTCCTGTACCATTTGTCATGACGCCTTCCAAACAAGATCTCATGATTGCAAGAGTGCTTTTAGAACAGATTTGATCCTTAATGATAACTGGTTTAAACGTTTTAATTACGTTGCCAGATCGCTTGATTTGTTGCACAAACTGTGGACGTACAAGCGTTCCATTATTTGCAACAGCGTTATAAAATGCAAGTGTTTGAATTGGGGATTGTTTTAACTCGTATCCGATAGACATCCATGGAATGGATAATGCAGACCATCCAGGCATTCCTGGTTTACGAACAAATGGTTTTTTCTCGCCTTCGACATCGATGCCCAATTTTTCCGTTAAACCAAAAGTTTCTAAGCGTTCAATAAACTTTTCAGGTTCTGAACGGTAAGCTTTGTAACAAATTTGAGCAATGACATTCGAGGATTTCTCAAATGCTTTTTTGATGGTAATTGTTCCATAACCCATTCCGTGATTGGAATCAGATAATTTTCCCCCAGCAATAGAGTACCTTCCGCTTGCATTAACCTTATCGGTGATTTTAAACTTTTTATCTTCGAGTCCAGCCATGATGGAAGCCAACTTATACGTTGATCCTGGAACCTCAGCATTTCCGATTGCAAAATTGTATGACTCAGCATATCCGCCCTTTTCTTGCTTAGATAAATTGGCAATTGCACGAACGAAACCAGTTTTGACATCCATTACAATAACACAGCCTTCTTGTGCATTCA
>CANMFV010000193.1 GCA_947496835.1 Flavobacteriales bacterium
AACTGCTGAAATGCTCGATGCAACTGAGTCATATCAGTCTGTTACAAAAAACCCAATTTCAATCAAGTTCGTTGAAGCTGCGATACGTTATCAAATGAAGGACTATAAGGCAGCAAATTTAATTTGGAAAACTGAAATCCCAAATCTATTAAACACTACGAACATTGAGAACTTCTCCGAGCCAGACAAAGCAGCCTTGCGAACAGGATTAATCCTAAGCACACAGCAACTCATCTTACGAGATACAAATACTGCGAATGCACGAGCAATTTTGACACATGTTTCAAAATGGTTTGAATACGATAAAGACTTTATTGCATACTACGAAAAAAAATACAACAGCTTCGAAACAGATAAATGAACATTTGAATCTTAAAAACTAAAAAAGGAGGTTAACGCTTCCTTTTTTTTATGCGCGTATATTTGGTACATGAAAATTCAAGTTCCATCTTACCTCAAAAATAAATACATCCTAACTGGGATTGTTTTTATGGTTTACTTTCTTTTTTTAGATGATTGGGATGTTTTTACCTTAATCTCTCAACAACACAAGGTAAATAAACTGTCGGAGCAAAACATGGAAATGTCGAAGCAACTGAAAGAGACAAAGCAAATACTCCGTCGATTAAAAAATCCAGATTATTTAGAAGCGTATGCTCGTTCTGAGAAATTTTTTAAGCGGGATGATGAGGAGATTTTTGTGATTACTTATAAATAAGTATGCTTCGATCGATCAATTTCATCTGTGGATAATAGTAACCTAGAATTTGATCAAAAGAAAATCCCTTCTTCGCCATATTCATCGCTCCTTCTTGACATAGTCCAACGCCATGACCGAATCCGCGTCCATGTAAAACAACTTCATCTCCAACGATATCAACATCAAAAAACGTTGATTTCAATTTAAATTGTTCGCGCAAATCCCGAAGTGGAATGCCATAAATTGGGTGTAAATAAAAAGCTGCTCGTTGTTCTTGCTTAAAATGATTTAATAACTCGATGCTGGCCGAATCTCCGATGGGAAAACTATATTTATCCACTAAGAATTTTGTCCACTGCTCTTTTGGGATTTTTTTCTCCCATTTCGCTTGCTGCGTATGAATGCAAAATGTATCCTTGAACGAACATAAATTGGGTATTTCTTCGTTCCAGATATAATGTGGCTCAGACGTCTGACCACCGCAATTCGCGTGGAAATACGTTGGATAAAGTTCTTCTGCTTGGTCAATCATGACAAGACCTCGTGTTTGATGTACCGCAGAATCAATTGTAACTGTTGCGCTTCGGTGATGCAAATATGCTTGACAATGAACGCGATCACACAGATTGTATCCGTTTTCTTTGTGCTTACTCCAATATTTCATGGCATATGTCCGACTAATTACTGCTTGCGCTTTGTAATAGTTCAATTTTTGTCCTGGTCCACCTTCCGATTCAACAACACCTTCCAGATAAGTCTCCATATCCAAATTATTAATCAAATTCAAGGCTTCTTTTCGAATTTCAATGTCAAAATCTCCTTCATAAGAGCGTTGTTTAGCTGAAGGAGAAATCAATCGAAGTTGTAAGTAATCTTCTTGTTTATCTTGAATGATTTGAATGGACTTTCCTCTCCCCTTTTCCACACCATTTACCATGACCCGAACGACACCACCGGTATATGTTGCTTTCAAAATATCTGCGGAGCCTAATTTTGCTAATTGAATGGAATCTTTAAAGACAAAATACGTTCCCTTTCCAACAATTCCTTCTAACTCTTTGATCGATTTATCAGAAAACAGTCCTACACGGATGTTTTGAGCACTCACTAATGCAGGACAAAACACTGTTATGAAGAGCAGAATTCTAAGCATTTACTTTAAATATTCAATTAAATCCAAAGTCATTTTTTCACTGCAACCATTTTGTCCAAGTAAGCTGATTAATTGATCATACATGGTTAACATTTCTGACCTTGCTTCTTTTCCTTCGCGTAATTGATTCAACTCTTCTATCATCAAATCACTTCGACACTCCTGCTGAATCAATTCACGTACCACTTCTTTGTCCATGATTAAATTGACCAAAGAGATGTATTTTATCTTCACCAAAGCTTTCGCAATACGGTACGAAATCGCTGAACTTTTATAACAAACCACTTGAGGAACTCGAAACAACGCTGTTTCCAAGGTAGCTGTTCCAGATGTAACCAAGGCTAAATTTGCTTGACTTAATAATTGATAGGTTTGATTTTGAACCAAGGTCACATGTTCACCCAATTCAAACTCCTCGTAAAATGAAATCGGTAAATTCGGAGCTCCAGCAATAACCACCTGATGAGATTCTTTAAATGCTTCCGCCGCTTTTAACATCAATGGTAGTTTCTTCTTCAATTCCTGTTTTCTACTACCAGGAAGTAATGCTAGAATTGGTTTCGTTGAATTGACGACCAATGGTGTTTTTTCCATTTGTTGAAACCGATCAATTTCATCGAGTAAAGGATGTCCAAAATACTGAACTTCCATATCGAATTTTCGGTAAAATGCTGGTTCAAATGGAAGAATGGTGTACATACGATCAACATCTCTTTTGATTTGATGAACACGGTTTTCTTTCCATGCCCAAACAGTAGGAGAAATGTAATAGATGACTTTAATCCCTTTTGACTTCGCCCATTTTGCCATGCGTAAATTAAAGCCTGGGTAATCGACGAGCACTAAAACATCCGTTTTAAAATCCAAAATTTGCTGTTTGCAAAGTTTGAAATTCCGTAGAATCGTTGGTAAGTTTTGTAGTACTTCCACGAAGCCCATGAACGCCAATTCTCGGATGTGTTTTTTGATTTCCACACCTTCCGCTGAAAGCCGGTCTCCACCCCATGCCCGAAAATTATAGTGAGTACTATTTTTCTTCCAAGCGCGAACTAGGTTTGCAGCATGTAAATCCCCAGATGCTTCGCCACTTAGAATGAAAACGTTTGTTTTGGACATGTTACCTAATCAAATTCACATAAACCATAAATGGTGCATAAATAAGCATCCCGAAAATAATTCCTCTGGTGTATGCATATTTTTCTCTGTTTAAAAACAAATAAAACCAAAGTAAATTTGGAATTAATCCGAGTGATAAATAGCGACTCATGTATTCAACAGAATTAGTCAACTGACTCCATAAATAAGAGAATTCAGTGTGTCGTGATTGAGATAGAACGAAAACAATGATCGGTAAAAAAAGTATCGGTGATAAAACACCAATTAAGAAACCAAGGACATGTTCTTTTGTGATTTTTTTCATATTTTCCAATTTTTCATTTGTTGTAAAGTTTCGTAAGCAGTTAAATCAAAATGTGTTGGTACCACACTCACGAATCCATTTTTAAGCGCTTGTAAATCTGTGTCTGAACGCTGATCTACATCTGCAAATTCACCCGATAGCCAAAAATACTCCCTACCAAATTGATCGTTTCTTCGTTCAAATCGATCTGACCAATAGGCATGCGCTTGCTTACAGATTTCAATTCCTTTAATCTCTAAAATTTTTAATTTCGGAACGTTCACA
>CANMFV010000194.1 GCA_947496835.1 Flavobacteriales bacterium
TAAATTGACCAACGAAGCAAAATTCATGATTTTGGAAGGGGATGAATACTTGAGTTCTCCGATTGACCGTCGTCCGAAGTTTCACTTGTATCGCCCAAATGTGGCATTGATTAGTGGCATTGCATGGGATCATATCAATGTCTTTCCAACGTTTGAAAATTACGTGGAGCAATTTGAGATTTTCTGTAATTTGATAGAGCCGAAAGGAAAATTGATTTACAACACCGAGGATCCAGAAGTACGCAAATTAGGCGAGCGAATGCGTGATGGAATTACGTCCATAGCGTATCAAACACCTACGTTCGAGCCGACAAAAACGGGAACACTTTTGCACTTCGATGCACAAACTTATCCTTTGTTGATTTTCGGCCCACACAACCTTCAGAATTTAATGGGTGCAATGAATTTAGCACAGGCGATCGGAATTGAAAACACCGATTTTTTAACAGCAATGTCAGATTTCACCGGTGCTGGAAAACGCTTGCAAAAAGTGATGGAGCGACCAGGTTTTGTTATGTTTAAGGATTTCGCTCATTCGCCGTCAAAATTAAAAGCAACAACGACAGCTGTAAAACACCAGTATCCGAATCGAAAGGTAGTTGCGTGTATGGAGTTACATACTTTTTCCTCCTTGAAAAAAGAGTTTTTGCCTCATTACCATGACGCGATGATTGCTGCAGATGAAGCACTTGTGTATTTTAATCCTGAGGTAGTACATCATAAGAAACTTGAACCAATTTCAGTTGATCAAGTGTTAGATGGATTTGGTGGAAACGTGCGTGTAAAAGATACAACGGAAGAAGTCTTAGCTTTCATTCGTTCTCAAAAATGGAATAATGCCGTTCTTTTAATGATGTCCTCAGGTAATTTTGATGGAATCGATTACGATCAATTAGGAGAAGAATTATGCGCCATATTGTAAGTGCCCTTGTTTTATTGCTTGTCATAGCAAGTTGTGGATTGCCAAAATTCCAGGTCGATAAAGCGGTGTCGTTAGACTTACAAAAGGAAGAAAGTTCACTTTATTCTTTTTCTGTGGTGATTTACGATTTGAAAACCAAGCAGTATTTTTATTACAATGATTCCTTGGT
Organism: Flavobacteriales bacterium; assembly: GCA_947496835.1. GTDB lineage: Bacteria > Bacteroidota > Bacteroidia > Flavobacteriales_D > Crocinitomicaceae > UBA952. The sequence continues at coordinate 1,092 of CANMFV010000194.1, forward strand.
ACATGTTCCATTTTCTCCGGCATCAACCTTTAAAATTCCGAATACGCTCATTGGATTGGAAACCAATATTTTGAAAGATACAACGACAAAATTGAATTTAGGAGCCTTGGATGATCCAACGTTGAAATTCGCTTTCCAAAACTCTATCGTTCCGTATTACCAAGAATTGGCCAAACAAATAGGGGAGAAGAACATGCAATCTTATTTGAAACGTTTTCACTATGGAAATGAGATGATAACACCCGAGTTGACTTCGTTCTGGTTGAAGGGTGACTTGCGGATAAGTGCACTAGCGCAAATCGAATTTTTAAATAAAATCGAAAAACGTCAATTGGGACTGCGTTCGGAGACTTATCAAACTTTGATGGATATTTTTCAAGAACGTCGAGAAGGAAATATTAAACTTTATGGTAAAACGGGGTGGGGAGTCCAAGATAGACTAGACATTGGATGGTTTGTAGGATTTGCCAATCATTATTCCGATCGCTATTTATTTGCAACAGTGCTGACTTCGCCAGGAGAGGCGTATGGAACATTTGACTTTGCAACGAAGCGTATTTCTCTGACAAATGCTGCTTTTCAGCAACTCATTTATCGCTAATTACGAAAAACGATTCGTCTAAAAACGAGTGAGATCAATAATGAATTCATGGTTGTATAGAAAAGCAACGCAAGAAGCGAAATCATCATTGTAAACTGAGGATCCAATTTATTTTTCCAATCTTTAATGGCTAATTGCTTGATTTCAACATCGCTCTTATTTTCCAATTCAGACTGGTTTTTGCGTATGGCGTCCAATTCTTTTTTGGTGTCGATGCGCACGTAAACCTCGTTCATTTTCTTTTCCCTGAATTCCGGAAAAATTTGTCCGTAATAGAAAAATAAGAATACACTAACAACAGCGGTGTAAGGAACACCTGCGAGCATTCCATTTTTTATATCAACCAGTAAATTACTTTCTGTTTGTGTTCGTTTGTTCTTATAGATACTCCAAGTGATTACAAACGTGAGTAGAAACATATTTAGTAGCCCGAAGTATTTTATTTCATACAAAGAAATACTCAGTGCTAATGCGCCCATTTTAACGGCAATCCAAACGAGGCTAGCTATGAGTCCGTATTTTACTGATTGGTTCATTATTTGTTCATTGAAATCAAAAATTCTTCATTAGACATGGTGTTTTCCATATGAGATTTCAAGAATTCCATCGCCTCAACTGGATTCATGTCAGCAATGAACTTACGGATTAACCAAACGCGTTGAAGGATATCCTTTTTCACTAATAAATCTTCGCGACGTGTTCCTGATGCAGTGATGTCAATTGCAGGATAAATACGACGGTTCGAGATTTTACGATCCAACTGCAATTCCATGTTTCCTGTCCCTTTGAATTCCTCAAAGATAACTTCGTCCATTTTGGAACCAGTATCCGTCAAGGCAGTCGCTAGGATGGACAATGATCCGCCATTTTCAATTTTACGAGCAGATCCAAAGAATCGTTTTGGTTTGTGTAATGCATTCGCATCCACACCTCCAGAAAGTACTTTACCGGATGCTGGCGAAACGGTATTGTAGGCACGAGCTAAACGTGTGATGGAATCGAGAAGGATACAAACATCATGTCCACACTCTACCAATCGTTTCGCTTTTTCAAGTACCATGTTCGCCACTTTTACGTGACGTTCAGCTGGTTCATCGAAAGTTGATGCAATAACTTCTGCTTTTACGCTTCTTGCCATGTCAGTTACCTCTTCAGGACGTTCGTCAATCAACAAGACAATTAAATATGTTTCAGGATGATTGGCTGCAATCGCATTCGCTACATCCTTTAGAAGCATTGTTTTACCCGTTTTAGGCTGCGCAACGATCATTCCACGCTGTCCTTTACCAATGGGTGCAAAAAGATCCATTACGCGTGTTGAAAGCGTTTCCTGTGCGTGACCTGTTAATTTGAATTTCTCAGATGGAAATAAGGGTGTTAAATATTGGAAAGGAACTCTGTCACGAATATATGATGGGTGACGTCCATTTATGGATTCTACTTTTACTAGTGGAAAGAATTTTTCACCTTCCTTTGGTGGACGAATGCTTCCTTTTACGGTATCTCCTGTTTTCAAACCAAATAGTTTGATTTGATTTTGAGAGACATAAATATCATCTGGGGATGGTAAATAGTTGTAGTCAGAAGATCGCAAAAAACCAAATCCTTCTTGAATGACTTCCAAAACACCTTCCGCTGAAACGATTCCAACTAAGTCGTAATTTGAATCATCTGTTTTTTCAATTGATTCCACCGGCGTATTTCGCTGATGTTGTTGACGTTGGTGATTCGGGTTTGAGTTTTGATTCGGATTCTGATTCTGATTTGGGTTCTGCGGACGATTATTTTCGCGTCTATTTTGTTGGTTTGTCTGTTGATTTGTAGGAGCGTCGTTTGA
>CANMFV010000195.1 GCA_947496835.1 Flavobacteriales bacterium
CTGTTCGTTTTAATTCTGATAGAACTCCAGCATAATGTTCCATCGCCCAGAAACTGAGCATACTTTTTTTACCTTCAAAGTACTTTTTGAAGTTGCTCATAAATGTCGTGTATTGTTTGCTGTAACGGTTTAATTTCAACAATTGAAAAGCATACCTTTCCTTTAAAAAAGCATCTTGACTGACGTTAATCTGAGCCATCGCCTGATTCATCAATGGACCAAAATCAGCAATCACAATTTTCTTTGGCTCATCCTCCCAAGGGTCCGGGGCATAAGCCTCTAACAACTTTTCTACTTTCAAAGCAAATACGATGCAATCCACAAATTGAGCTTCCTTTTGAGGCGACTTCAGTGAATTTAATCGGTTTCTTCTAAGGTTCAAAAGTTCCTTGTCTCGCGTGCTAAATTTAGACTCTCCCCGATAAATAAATGAGATTAAATCTTCTTTGCGGTAAGCACCCTCCAAAAAATCAGCCCAACTCTGTGCGTTTTGATTCTTTAAATTTTCATGGTTATAGAGATCAGCATTGTAATACCACGCATTGAAACTAGTGTTTTTCTTTGAGTAATTAAACACAAAATCCCTGTCAAAAAGCATATCGTATTCCATAGATGGACTCCAAGCACATGAAATGGATTGAAAAGCAATGACAATACTAAGGAATAAGGCGATTGATCGATGATAACGTGGATGCATTGTATTTATTTAGATGGTCTTGACTTAAATGGTAGAAAATAAGTTGATGAAAAGTAAGGTTCGTTTTCTTAAAGTATTCTGCTATTTGAACTAATGATTTTGGAGGTGATGTTTCAAATCGAATTAAATCTCCTTTGCAAAAATTTGTTTCGTTGGCAACGATATCTTCTTTCACCTTGTAAGTATTCTCTCCTACCCTACTCAGCGATTTAGTTGGTAAATCCTGCATGGATAAATCGTTGGAAATGACACTCAATTTACCTAAACGAAAAATCAATCCCCATTGATAAATAGGTAAAGCTAAATCTAATTGAATGGGGTATTTTGTGTCTTCATTCACATATTGCTTTAAAACTTTACTGGAAATAATGGAGTTAGGCGTTGAAATACTTTCGATGTCATCCATGTTGTAACACATTAACAGACCTTTTTCTACTGGAGGAATCCCTGAACTTTGTTGGTACTTTATTTGATGTAAGCGAATCGTACAAACCAATTTTGTTTGTCCCTGCAGGGTTTTCAACTCCTCCAAAAAAGCAAAATAATCATCCCTTGTGACTTTTGTCCAATCACAATCAATTTGAATCTCTTCTATTTTTAAAAATTGATGATCAGCGATTTCGTCGATTAAATGACTGATTTTTTTTGCCAAAGAATGGACATCATTTGCATAGCTAAAGACATCATTTTGGATGAAAACACATGGGATTACTTCTAGATTGGTTCGTTCTTTGAACTGAATCTTTGAAATCGGTTTCGGCTGATTATTTTCATCTAACATGACATCAAAAAACTTCATGTAAATGCGTTCAGTCTTTGTTTCCTTCAGTAATTTTTGTTGTTCCTCCGTTAATTCAAAGGTCTGTTTCCAATAATAAAATGAAACGGGAACTTGTTTTTTCGATTGACACGAAAAAAGAAAAGTCAGCAGCAATAAAAGTAAGGTGCCTTGCTTAGCAAGGGTTGAATCCACGTTTAAATTTAGACTAATACATTTGAACAAGTGGACTAAAAACTTATTCAAAGTTTTTAATATACTCTGCATTTTCCTTTTCTAACCTAGTCAATCGATTATTTACGTCAGCATATAATGGTTGGTACCAGCGTTGAGTTGAAAAATGATTTTTCATGTCTTGGGTTTTAAATATATAACCATACCGAGCAAAGATTTCATTACGCATGATTTTTAATTCAAATTTATTCAAGCGTGATACATCATCATAGGTTAATTTCCTTTCGGATGCTTCCGGATAATCACCAAATCCTCGTGCGTGAAAGGTTTGTTGACTCGAAGCATTCGATGCTCCTTGATCTTGCAATCGTTCTAATTCTGCATTTTTCTCTGCTAATTCCTTTTCCAAATCTGCTTGTTTTTCTGCTTGCATGGCTTGTTCTTGCTGATTTAGCTTTTCTTCAAGTGCTTCAATTTTAGCGTCATCATTCCCGCAGGAAGAAATTGAGATACCGATTAATAAGGACACAAACAATCTTTTCATCATTGATTAATTTTTAGAATACTTGTTAAAAGTAGAAAAAATACGCAATCACTAAGAAAACAAAATTTAAAATAATTAGTAAATTGCACAAAATTCAACCAATGAAATCATTACTTTTTTTCGTTTCTTTAACGTTTTACCAAGGTTCTTTCTTCGCACAAACCATTCGGGATTTCAAAGTTAAAAATGATGCCAACGTAAAAGAACGAACTCAAATGCTCGATCTGCTTCGGAATTCCATCAAAAACGACATCGAACAAGACGTGATATTTGTCGTGAATCACTTTTTAGTTTCAGGTAATTACGCCTGGATGGAAGGAACCGTTCAAAGAAAGGATGGTAAAACACTACGTTTTCCTGATGATTATTATGATTGTTGTCATGCAGAAGCACTCTTCAAAAAAGTGAATGGCGCATGGATATTAAAAGAAGAAGGTGCCTTTTCAACGGATGCTTGGTATTCTTGTATTCATGACCGATTCCCCGATGCTGACACACGAATTTTCTCTCAAAATGTTAAATCAATGATGAAGTGTGATTAATCTATTCAACCTCGTTTTATTCCTGTTTTCCTTTTATTTCACCAACGATTCATCGGTATTCCTTCGCGCCTATCCTGGAATTATTACGAAAATTGAACAGAATACCGTTACCTTCAAATCTGGAAAGAAAATTACGTATGATGACTTTGCTAAAAAATCGACATCTGCTTTATTAGATAAACCGGACATCGAAGATCAACTTTATTACAGCTACAATACGGAAGGACCAGAAAAAAACAATGACGCTGGAAGGATTCGAAACGATGCATTTTTTAAAGAAATCTACGGGCATTCAAGAGAAGAAGTTGCTAAAAACCTTACAACAGTGACTTGGTGTCCCAAATTAGTTAATGTAAAACTAAATTTTTCGAAAGTTAATAATGCAAATATTGCCTTAACTAAGGTTTCCAAAGAATTAGATGAACATCCTGAATGGAAGAAATATTTAACAAATATTGGCGGCACCTTTAATTGGAGAACAATAAGCGGCACCAATCGACTAAGTGCGCATTCATTTGGAATTACAATTGATATCAATACATCCTTTTCAAATTATTGGCAATGGGATTGTGGATGCAAGGATGAATCAAAATCTTTAGGCTACAAAAATAGAATCCCAATGGGTATTGTCGAAATATTCGAAAAACATGGCTTCATTTGGGGTGGACGATGGAAACATTACGATACCATGCATTTTGAATACCGTCCAGAGTTTTTTAAGTAAGTTCCGGGACGTTTAATCTGCTGAAAGGATATTCATTTATAGATTTAGAGACTCAAATATGAATTACA
>CANMFV010000196.1 GCA_947496835.1 Flavobacteriales bacterium
GGTTCGAATCCCTCACTCTCCGCCAAAGCATCAAAAAGCTAGCCTTTAGGCTGGCTTTTTTTGTTTTCAAGCGCGTCAAAAGCTTGCTTTTGTAAGCAAATTGAAAACAAAAAAAAGCCAAAGGTGCGAAGCAGCTTAGCTTTTTGTATTCTTTGAAGCGCCTCCCCCAAAAGGGATCACGAGCGTCAGCGAGTAATCCCGAAACAACAAAATTTCAAAAGCTTGCTTTTATAAGTGTATTGAAAACAAAAAAAAAGCCAAAGATGCGAAGCAGCTTAGCTTTTTGTATTCTTTGAAACGACTCCCCGAAGGTTAATGTGCTAATGGATTAATGTGCTAATGTTCCAATGCTTGCTCCGACACTTCGGGTGCTAATGTTTTAATGTGCGTAGCTCATAGTATTCTTGGTTGGGGTGACGAACATCAACGAATATCCCATCACTATTCACCAGAAAACCAAATAAATCAATATCTAGGCAATGTTTAATTGTAACGATTCAATGTTATTTTTTCATTAATAGGTATTCCTATTGAAAAAAATACTAATTTTGAGTTGTGATAGATTGTAAAATCAATCGTTATTTTCAATTAAGTTGTCTTTTAAAATTGATTATTATGAGTAAATTAAAAAAATTAAGTTACGTTTCTCTTGCTGGTATTACAGCTTTGTCTGTTGGTAGTTGTGGGAAATATGAAGATGGACCAGGGATATCTTTATTAACTAAAAAATCTAGGGTTGCTGGTAATTGGAATATTAAATCAATTGGTACGTTAGTATATCCTGCTAATTATTCCGTGAACCTAGAATTTGAAAAATCTGGAAGTGCTACATTTACCTATTCATACGGTGGTTACAGTGAAACATACGCAGGATCCTGGGATTTTGCATCGGATAAAGAAAATTTAATATTGAACATCGATGGTGACGTTCAGACGTTCGAAATCAAAAGATTAACTAATAAAGAAATTTGGTTGGATGACGACATCACTTCAGTTGATGGAGATATCTGGAAACTAGAAGCAAAATAGTTTTAACCTACATAATTAGCCTCCTTTTTGGGGGCTTTTTTTTTATATATGAAACAATCTTTCGACGTTAGCTATAGTCCAGCTACCACCACTTTTCTCGCTGAACAAAAAATCTGTTTGTTTATCACAACCTATCAAGCGGGTAAACTTATCATCATCAGTGCAAAAGATGGTCAATTAATTCAAACACCCATCTCTTTCAAAAAACCAATGGGGATAGCGATTGATGGAACGAAAATGGCCGTGGCATGTTTCGATGAATTGTGCTTCTTTTCAAAAAATGAAAATACAGCATCTTTTGTCAATGACGAACAGCTGCAGTATGATGCCATCTATTTGCACAGAGCAACGTATCATACAGGAACCTTAGATGTACACGACCTATCTTTTGGTGATGGCATGATTTGGGGTATTAATACGTTATTTTCCTGCATTTCTGTTTTTGATATAAATCATAGCTTCCGACCAAAATGGAAACCTCCTTTTATTTCTCAATTAGTTCCTGAAGATCGCTGTCATTTGAATGGCATGGTCTTAAAAGACGGAGTTCCGAAATATGTTACGGCACTTAGTGAAGATGACGTAAAACATGGTTGGCGGAAAAATAAATTGAATACGGGTGTGTTAATGGAAGTTCCATCGGGCGAGATTATTTTATCAGGTTTATCCATGCCGCATTCGCCTCGTTTTTATAACGATGAACTCTATTTACTTGAATCCGGTTCAGGCACACTGATCAAAGTGAATTTGGCGGAAAATTCAAAGGAGATCTTAGTTTCTTTTGATTGCTTTATTAGAGGACTTTCGTTTCACGAACATTATGCCATTATTGGTAAATCCCAAATTCGAGAAACATCAACAGATTTTAATGACTTGCCCATCAAAGAAAATTCTAAAAATGCTGGATTGATTATTTTCTGTATGAAGACCAAAAAATTAGTTGGAGAGATTCATTACACGGGTGATGTGCAAGAGATTTTTGATGTAGGTGTATTTGAAAATGTGGAAAACGCTGTTGTAGTCACCAATGAAATTGAAAAATTGAAGGATGTAATCACTTTCCCTGGGAATGTATTTAAACGAATGAAGAAAGAGGGATAATCCCAATCTTTGTGTTTATAACGCGTAAGAAAGAAGTTTACTTATTCACTAAATGGAGATGAATAAATCAACATTCATGTCGTAAAAAGTATACTTTTAATTACACAATCAAAAAGGATAGAAAGATAATTGCCTATCTGAATAGTATTTAGCGTGCTTATTGAGCAGGTTCTTCCGGCTTTGTTGCTTCCTCTCTCAATCTTTGCTCTTCAAGTTCTTTTTTCTTTTTCTCTTCTTCTTCGCGCGCCTTTTTCTCCTCTTCCAGTCTCTTTTTATTTTTGCTGATCAAGGATTTGTTTTTCAACTCTAATTCAGCCACAGGTGTGATTGGTTTGGAAGTTAATGGGAATAGATTTTGCAACTCACCACTGTAATAAAATTCGTAACACAAGCCACCAAAGGTATAGATCCGGTTAGCAACTTGGAAATTCGATCCACCAACTTTCGGGTGCGCACTTGGTTTACTTTTTTGATATCCTAGATTAAACAAAGTCCCGATAATTTCTGGTCGGTAAGCAAGTGTAAATCCAGCTCTTTCCCAATGTGCCTGATACTGGCGAATCAAAAATGCGGTATACAAATAAGAATAATAGTGATCGCCACCTTTAATTAGGCGTTGAATCGTTTTGTATTTGTGTGCTTCAATGGAATCATTTACAAGTCCAGGGAACGCGTCATTTACATTGATGCAACTTTGAAAATAATCTCCAGCATAAAACGGTGAAACTGTATCGAAAATGGTGCGTTCAATGCGTAATGCGGTATTTTGAAGGATTCCCGTAACTCCATAACCTCTATTCGTTGGCAGGATCAATCGACTAAAAGGAACAACGTATTGTTTGAATTTTTCTCTTCCAGAATTAAACATGCGTACTTGTTCACCAACAAGACACATCACTAAAAGACGTGGCTCAACTCCGGTCATTCGAGCAACAGAGTCAATCGCTTTTTTATCGTTCGCAACCGCTTTACAGAAATCTTTCCAAGCCTGCGAATGTGCCCATGGATATAAGTTTTCTGATTGTTTACTTGTTAATTGGTTGATTTTCGCGAATTCACGTTGAATTTTTTTGTCTTTCACCAAAAGTAATTGGATGGCATCCAGCATTCTGGAAGCAACACGTGCATCTTTTGATTTGTGGTAAGCTGCAATGATGATTTCGGCGTTTTTCGGGTATCGATGCGATAAAACTCCGACTTTTTGAAAAACACGTGCTTTTAGAAATTGTTGATTAACGGTGTCGACTTGATCACTGTATTGTGATGCTACTTTATCGAAATAACGATTATTGATATCGACATCTCCTTTATCATTTGTCCACTTTAGTTTAACTGCAAGTGCTGTAAACATTAAAAATAGGGCAATCATCGCTAAAATATGGATAACAACCTTGTA
>CANMFV010000197.1 GCA_947496835.1 Flavobacteriales bacterium
ACTTACTTTCCAACGAAAGTTCATCAGGAATCCAATGAATAGGAATGCCAGAGCGTTCCATTTTTCGAAAAAATGTCATTTGGCGCTTAGAAAATTGCTGAATCGCTATGGTTAAACCTTGTTCAAATTCCTCTCTGCTAATAACACCTTGAACTAAATGTACCAGCCATTTATATTCTAAACCTAGCCTAATTAAATCATTGAGATTAATTCCATCAGCAATCAATTGTTCTACTTCTTCGACCAAGCCAATTTTTAATCGATCCGTCAACCTATTAGCACATCTCATCCTGCGAATTTCAGAAATTGGATTTAAACCAAAAACGACAAATTCACGATTCAGTTTAAGAGACTCATCTGAAAAATCTGTGATGCGTGAAAATTCATAATCTTGCAAGAGAGCATCTAAATAAAGCCCAGTACCTCCACAAACAATCACCTGTTTCCTAATTGCCTCAATTTTTTCAATCGCATTTATTGCATCAAATTGGAAATGGGCTACAGAATAGTGTTCACCTACATCAAGAATATCAATCAAATGATGTTTGACCGGCGCTCCTCCATTTTGATATACATCTAAATCTTTTCCGGTACCAATCGTAAGACCTCGATAAATTTGCCTAGAATCCGCTGAAATTATTTCACCTTGAATTAATCGTGCCAAAGCCACGGCCAACTCCGTTTTTCCAGAAGCTGTGGGGCCCAAAACAACGATGATTGGCTTATTTTTTTCCATGAATCAAAAGCCTAGATTTAATGTTTCCTGAATTGCAAGCATCAGCTGTTTTATAGTCTTTGGCCAGCACCCTTTTTCCATTTTCTACTACATTAAAATACAAAGGAACGGTTTTGAGTTCGTTTGTAAAACCAATTTTTTGAAAAGCCATTCCACCACTCCATTCCAAATCCGAATAGGTCATTACATTGTCGACCTGCTGCATGTTGGCATAAAACGAAATCAATTTTGTAATTCCGCCAACAAGCCTAACGGAAGGATCGGTACATATTTGAATCAACTCTGCCGAAATTTGAGAATTACCATCCTCTGTTTTAAAAACTCGGTCCTTACCAAAAACAGCTATTGCGATCAGTGGATTCCCATCTACGTCAAATTCAGATTGAATATTCCGAAATTGTCGGTGGGGTGGAACGATACAAGCTAAATATGTTTTGCCTTTTAAAAAGCCCAATAAATGATTTTTATCTGCAAATTTTTGAGCGTCCTTTTCCTCTAAGATCACCACTTTAGTATCTCGAGCAAAAATGGATATGGGTTTATTGATTCGAAATGTCAAAAAATTTAAAATCCACTTCTTTTTTTGATTCCAAACATCTTCCCAAATCCGAAATGCTGAAAAACCATCCACCCGAAGATTCACAATTTCTTGTTGGAACCCCATTAATTTCCCTGAATCCATACATTTAAATTCAGCTAAACAAATCCCTTGAATGATGATTGAATTTTCTTTCGATTTCCAAATGGGAAAACTATCTTGCATATGCGTTTCTCTTACAAACCCAAAAGGGCTTAGATGCGCATCCAATTCAAGATAAAAATTTGAGGTTTCGGGAATCATTCCATGCAAATAATGGTTCAAAGATACAGTGAAATTGAGTAGAAAGTGGTTAATAATCGCTTTGTAAATTAAAATTAATACGTATGCAATTTAGATTTGAGTCGAGTAGAAATGAGGTATCCACCTTCACAACCCAACAAATTAGAGATAATTTTTTGATAGAAAATATTTTTTCGGAAGATCAAATTGAACTAACCTATTCCATTTATGATCGAATGATTATAGGTGGGGCCATGCCAAAAAATAAAACCCTTACATTGGGAAATCCTGATAAACTGAAAGCAAACTTCTTTTTAGAGAGAAGGGAAATGGGAATCATCAATGTAGGTGGCCAAGGTAAAGTCACAGCTGATGGAGTGGAATTTGAGATAGGGAAATTAAGCGCCGTTTACTTAGGAAAAGGAACTGAAAATGTTTCATTTAGTTCGAAATCAGCTAATGATCCAGCTTTATTTTATATTTTGTCATGTCCTGCCCACGCAACTTATCCCAATGTAAAATTGGAAAAAGAAAATGTAATCACCGTCAATATGGGGGCTTTGGAAACGTCAAACCATCGGACTATTTATAAATATATTCACCAAGAAGGTATTCAATCTTGCCAATTGGTCATGGGATTAACTATTTTGGAACCAGGTTCCGTTTGGAATACCATGCCATCGCATGTGCATGACCGAAGAATGGAAGCTTATTTGTATTTTGATGTAGATCCGAATCATGCCGTATTGCATTTATTAGGTGAACCTACGGCAACGAAACATATGTGGGTTCATAACCATCAGGCTATTATTTCGCCACCATGGTCGATTCACAGCGGCTCAGGAACAAAAAACTATTCTTTCATTTGGGGAATGGCCGGTGAAAATAAAGATTACACAGACATGGATTTTTCTCAAATTAAGGAATTACGGTAATGAAAAACATAGGATTAATTTGCTCGTTTTTATGTGTGTCTTTTGTTGGCCTAGCTCAAAATACACCTTATTCAGTCCAAATGGCCGAATCATTAATGCATACGCACCAAGATTCCATTCAAGTGAAGTTGGGGAAACCGGCCAACTGGGATTATGAACAAGGCGTATTTTTAAAGGCCTTAGAATGGGTATATCAGCGTACTGGAGACGCCAAATACTTTACCTACATTCAGAAAAATATCAACAGCTTTATTAGTCCATCGGGGGACATAAGAACCTATAAAGCATCAGAATTCAACTCTGATAATATCACGACGGGTAGAGCCTTGTTATTCTTATACCAAGAACTTAATACAGAAAAGTACAAAAAAGCTGCTGACTTATTAATGAAGCAAATTTCTACGCAGCCTAGAACGAAACAAGGAGGTTTTTGGCATAAAGATCGATATCCTGACCAAATGTGGCTGGATGGACTCTACATGCTGGAACCATTTTATGCCGAATATGGAAAAATTACGGGCCAAGATTATTGGTCAGATATCATCATGCAGTTCCAATTAATGGAAAAAGGAGCATTCGATGCTAAAACAAGTTTATTGTACCATGCCTATGATCATGAAAGGAAACAACCGTGGGCAAATAAGTCAACAGGCCAATCACCAAATTTCTGGGGCAGGTCTATGGGTTGGTACATGATGGCCTTAGTAGATGTGCTAGATTATATGCCACAAAACCATCCTAAAAGATCTATTTTAGTCAATCAATTAGCTAAATTATCAGCTGCCTTATTGAAAATTCAGGATGAAAAAACGGGTCTTTGGTACCAAGTACCTAATTTTCCAGGAAGGAAGGGCAATTACTTTGAAGCATCATGTGCGAACATGTTTGTTTACGCGATGGCGAAAGGAATAAGAAAAGGGTATTTGCCTCAAAATTATTCAGCTAAAGTTTCAAAAGCCTACGATAGCATTTTGAAAAATTTCATCACCAAAGATGCGCAAGGATTTATTCACATTGAAAAAACGGTTAG
>CANMFV010000198.1 GCA_947496835.1 Flavobacteriales bacterium
AACATTGATTAACTCTAAGAAAATAACGGCCATTTTAAACACCATTAATAACAATCAATTTAAAGCAAAATTGATTTCTAATAAAGCATTGTAATGGAATTGTATTATCGCGAAATGGGGGAGGGTAAACCCCTGGTGATTTTACATGGTCTTTTTGGTTTCTCGGATAATTGGCAAACACAAGCAAAAAAGTTCTCAGAATATTACCGTGTGATTTTAGTTGATTTAAGAAACCATGGTCATTCACCATGGTCTCCTGATTTTTCTTATTCGCTCATGGCGGAAGATCTTACAATGTTATTTCAAAAGTTAGATTTACAACAGGTAATTTTACTTGGACATTCCATGGGTGGGAAAGTTGCGATGCATTTTGCACAGAAACACCCTGATTACCTTGCTAAACTCATCGTGGTTGACATGGGCGTAAAATCTTACCCGATGCATCACCAGCATATTCTGGAGGCTTTTAATCGCATTGATTTAACTAAAATGTCTGCTCGAAGTGAAGCCGAACAGATTTTGAAACAATTCATTGATTCCGAAGGAGTCCGACAATTTTTACTTAAAAATCTTTATTGGAAGGAAAAAGGGAGACTTTCATGGCGCGTAAACTTTCCGGTGTTGGAAGCAGCTATGCCTGAGATATTAAGTGCACTTCCGGAAGAAGAGGTAATGATTACTACTTTATTTATTCGTGGTTCTTTATCTAATTATATTTTAGATGAAGATTTTCCCGCAATCGAATCTTATTTTCCAGACTCAAGTTTAATTAGCATTGAAAATGCTGGACATTGGGTACATGCAGAGGCGCCAGATGACTTTGTTGATTGTGTCTTAGGCTTTTGTTTGAGATAAAAAAAACCGCCCATTTCTGAGCGGTTTCCCAATTTATTTTAACTTATCGTTCTTAGTGTTGAACGATGAATTTACGTGTTTCAACAGTTGATCCGTTTGTAAGGATTACTGTATACATTCCGTTTGTTAAAGCTGCAGTGTTGAATGCTGTAGCAACTCCGTTTACAGTTTGATTTGCAACAACTTTTCCAGTCAAGTCAATAATTTGAATTGAACCTTCCGTCATGTTGCTTTCAATTGTTACCACATCTGAAGATGGGTTAGGGTAAACTGAAAGATTTGCGTTAGCAGATTCATCCAATCCTAAAACACCCATGTTCATGCGGATAGCGAATGCGTTACCGTTTGAATATGTTGCGTCACCAATTAAGTGAATCATAGAAGCGTAAGACGGTTGTTGAACTGTTTCGTCATTTAAGATGCGAATGATGTTTGCTGCATTTACTTCCGTTAATACAGCTGCATAATAAGCGTCATCAGCTAAAGCAACTGGTTGTGGGAAGAATACAGTGATTTTTCCAGCTGAAACATCTGCTGCTGTAACTGTGTAAAAATCGCTTTCCGCAATATTTCCGTTTAAGTCAGTTAAAGATTGGTATCCATCAGCAAAGAATGTCGCTGTATCAATCATCGCAACTTGGATAGAAGTTCCTGCAGTTGTAGCGCTAGAAATTCCGATTTCCAAAGAAACAACAACGTTATTTGTATTCCCACCACGTAAGTGATACATGTTTCCGAAAATTGTTCCTGTTGGTGTGTTAAACGAGTCAGAACCAAGTGTTGTTGTTGTTTGAGTTGAAGTAGGATTCACACCAATTCCATCCATCGCATACACATTGTTTGTTACTGCGAAATTACGGTTGTAAATGTTATTAGCGAACAAAGCGCTTCCAGATACTTCTTCAGTAGAAGAAACAGTGTATGTTCCGTTGTAAACACCTACTGTCAAGTTTGGTGTTTCAGTTGCACCGTAAGCAATGGTATCGTTCGTTAAGATAGATCCAATGCTGTAATTGTATGTTAATCCAGCTCCAAAGTTTACGCTCGCAACAGTGTTTGTATTTGTTGCTGAACCAAAGTTGAATGCACTACCACCGATGTCATAAGAAGCATCTAAGTGAGCAACTGGTGTCTTTCCATATTCGATACCAAGGTTGTTTGTTCCAGCAACGAATGGTGCCAATGAACGTAAGTCGTATGCTGGTTGTTCAACGATTTTTAAGTCATCTACTAACCAAGCATAATCCCAAGAACCGACGTAGCGTAAACGTACTTTAACGTTCGCTTGTCCACCTGCGGCTGAAGAAATGTTTACTTGAGAATTTTCTTGGTAAAGCGTGCTTGTAGCTTTATCTAAGTTTACAGGAAACTGAACCCAAGTAGCACCGTTATCGTTACTTACTTCAAAGATAGTTTCTGTTGTTTGCCACATACGAACGCGTTGGTTAAATTCAAGAACCACGTTTGGATACATTGAACAATCGATAGAACCAGTAAATGTCATAAATGCATCTTGGTTACCATTGTTTGTACCAACTAAATCTGAATCGAATAAAGCGTATCCGTTTTCGTTTGTTACAGTATTACTTGGATCAACCCATGCACCTGTACTGTAACCAAGTGATGTGGATGTACTTGTAGAGATAACCCAATCTTGGTTATCATTAGTTAAGTTCGAAAACGCCCATTGTGACGCTGTTGAAAAATCATTTGACCAAACAGTCACCTTTTGCTGAGCAGTAGGTTTTACAGTTGGTTGTTGAATGACTTCCACATTCATTTCTTTTGCTGCAAGTTTTTGTTTCTGTGCAGAAACTCCAAGGCTAGCAAATGCTAAAGCAGTTAATAAGTAGATTTTTTTCATAATTATTTAATTTATAAGTGAAGCGAATTTACTAAAAATTCTTATGGTTACAAATAGTTTACTTTAATATTCACGGTGAAACAAAAATTTTGCAAGTTCCTCCAATTCTTCGTAGGCAACATTGTTCGATATACTATTTAATGCGTCCATGGCATGGGTGTAATGCATAGACATTTCATTTTTACACTTCTCTTGAACGCTTAAGGATTCAAAAATGGAAATCGTTTGTGATAATTTCTGGGTTTGATTCTTTTCTTTTTGCAAAGATTGTAGAATAACTAACTGATCTACAGAAGCATGTGATTTAGCAAGAATGGAGAGTAGTGTTTTTTTGTTAGCAAGGACATCACCTCCAATTTGTTTCCCCACCTTATCTGGATTTCCATATAAGTCCAAAAGGTCATCTTGAATTTGGAACGCAATTCCCAAGTGGACACCAAAATCGTATAATGCTTTTCGGTTTTCAAGGGATGTTTCGCCTATAATAGCTCCCATTTCCAAAGCACATCCCAATAAAACAGATGTTTTCAATCGAATCATTTCGATGTATTCTTCGCTTGACACATCATTTCTGGTCTCAAAGTCCATATCCATCTGCTGGCCTTCACACACTTCAATTGCCGTTCGGTTAAAAGCTTTTAAGAGTTCAGGGATTAAATGTGGAGGATTTTTGCAAATTTCTTCGTATGCCTTTACAAATAATACATCACCGGATAAAATGGCAATGTTTGTATTCCATTTCTCATGAACCGTTTCTTTGGCTCTTCGAAGAGGAGCATTATCCATAAT
>CANMFV010000199.1 GCA_947496835.1 Flavobacteriales bacterium
AGGGAGAAAGACGGGTCTCGAACCCGCGACCTCCGGTACCACAAACCGGCGCTCTAACCAACTGAGCTACATTCTCCATTTTAGGTGGGTGCAAATATATTAAATCTTATTTAAACTTGGCAATTATTTGGCCAAGTCATTTCAAAATTTTCAAAAAAAAATCTTTTGAAGTGACAAAAGTTTCATTTCATTTTCCATTTTACCCTTAACTTTCCAATTAGAAAAAATGACAAATTACCGATGAGGAAAAAGAGAAACATACAACTGAAAGAATTGACGAATAGTTATACCTTCGAATCATATAAGAACTTGGTTCATGAATTAGTCGCAAATGGAAAAACTTCTGGACCTGATCAGCGTCAAGACCTCATCCATTTTACCGAGTTAAATGCGAAACGCATGAAGCGCATTGAGAAAACGACAGTTCTAACCGATGATCTGAAAAAAGAGATTTCCAGCATTCAGGAACCGATGACTTGGGTATTACTTAGCGAAGCATGGTGTGGTGACGCTGCACAAATTGTTCCTGTTCTTGGAAAAATAGCTTCAGAAAGTGATCAAATTGATTTGAAAATCGTTTTGCGCGATGAGCACTTGGATATCATGAATCACTATTTAACAAATGGTGGACGTTCCATTCCCAAATTAATATGTTTGGATCAACAAGAACAAGAAATTTTTGTTTGGGGTCCGAGACCTGCAACAATTCAGCAAGTAGTAAATGCTACAAAAGCCGAAGGGATAACAGATCATGCAGTTTTGGTGGAACGAATTCAATATGCCTACAACCAAAATCAAACACGTTCGATTCAAGAGGAAATTAAAGATTTACTAGCTAGCTTGAATGATTAATCCATAAAAAAAGCCGATCAGTGATGATCGGCTTTTAGTTTATTGTTTAGTGCTTTTATAACGTACCTCTACTTTCTTGTTCTCTTTCGATCGACTCAAACAAGGCTTTAAAGTTTCCTTTACCGAAAGACTGTGCGCCTTTGCGTTGAATGATTTCAAAGAACATTGTTGGGCGATCCACTACTGGTTTTGTAAACAATTGTAATAAGTATCCTTCTTCATCTCGATCAATCAAGATTCCATGTTGTTTCAACACTTCTATATCCTCTTCAATGTCTCCTACGCGTTCGAGTAAGTCATCGTAGTACGTTTCTGGAACATACAAAAATTCGACACCACGATCACGCATGGCAGAAACTGTTGCTACGATATCGTTTGTTGCGACAGCAATGTGCTGAACTCCTGCTCCATTATAAAAATCAATGTATTCTTCAATTTGAGATTTTTTCTTCCCCTCTGCCGGTTCATTGATTGGGAATTTAATGCGTCCATTTCCGTTGGACATTACTTTGGACATCAAAGCGGTATATTCCGTAGAGATATCGTTGTCGTCAAAGGAAATGATTTGTGCGAAGCCCATCACTTTTTTGTAGAACTCACACCACGTATTCATTTCATTCCAATCCACATTTCCAACCATGTGATCGATGAATTTGAGTCCTGTTGGCTCCGGATTGTAATGCGATTCCCATTTACGGTATCCTGGAAGGAAAATTCCTTGGTAGTTTTTACGCTCCACAAAAATGTGAACTGTTTCTCCGTAGGTATAAATCCCAGATCGTATAACTTGTCCATTTTCATCTTCCTCACATGTGGGCTCCATGAATGGTCTCGCGCCACGTTTGGTTGTTTCTTCGAATGCTTTAGTCGCATTCTCCACCCAAAGTGCAATTACTTTCACACCATCACCGTGTTTTTGAAGGTGTTCATTAATTGGACTGTCGGAAGTTAAAGGCGTTGTTAGTACCAAACGAATTTTATCTTGTTTCAACACATAGGAAACACGGTCTTTCAATCCTGTTTCTAATCCAGCGTAAGCTTCAGATTGAAATCCAAAGGCTGTTTTGTAGTACAATGCGGATTGTTTTGCATTTCCCACGTATAATTCCACGTAATCCGTTCCTAATAATGGAAGGAAATCTTCTGCATCGGAAAACAACTTTTCTAAACTATATTCTACGTTTTGTAGATCTTTTAAATTTTTAATTTCTGCTGACATAATCTTTAATTCTTTGCAATATTATCGAAAATTTAGGACTTAATGCATCCAAGATTTTACGTATTCAGGTAATTCCATTTCCATCGCGCGTTTTGTCAACTTTAATGGTTTAAAGGTGTCAATCATTACTGCTAATTCTTGCGTTTCTTTTTTACCAATAGAACGCTCATATGCACCTGGGTGTGGTCCATGAGGAATTCCAGATGGATGCAGGGTGATTTGTCCTTTCTCAATATTGTTTCGACTCATAAAATCTCCATCCACGTAGTACAATACCTCATCAGAGTCAATGTTACTGTGGTTATATGGAGATGGTATAGAATCTGGATGGTAATCGTACAAGCGAGGAACAAATGAACAAATGACAAAGGCACTCGTTTCAAAAGTCTGGTGAATTGGAGGCGGTAAATGCACACGACCAGTAATCGGTTCAAAATCGTGAATCGAAAAAGCATATGGAAAATTATATCCATCCCAACCAACGACATTAAATGGATGATGCGCATAAACATAATCGTAAAGTACATCTTGTTTTTTGATGCGGATTAAAAAATCACCTTCTTCGTTATGCGTTTCCAATTCATGTGGACGACGTAAGTCCCTTTCACAGAATGGGGAATGTTCTAGTAATTGTCCAAACCAGTTGCGGTATCTTTTAGGCGTGTAAACAGGATGAAATGACTGAATTACCAATAAACGATTATCACTGTCATTGAATTCTAATTGATAAATCATTCCACGAGGAATAACCAAATAGTCTCCATAACTAAAATCGATGTTGCCAAGTTGAGTTCTCAATTTTCCTGACCCTCTGTGAATAAAGATAACTTCATCCGCATCGGCGTTTTTGTAAAAATACTCAGTCATAGACTTCGTAGGAGCAGCTAATTCAATGTATACATCGCTATTCACTAAAACGGGCACGCGGCTTTCAACGTAATCTTCGTTCGGCTGTAAATCGTAACCCCGGAAGCTACGCATCAACATGTTTTTTTCGATGGCGATTTCAGGGGCAATATCCTTTTGTCCAAGAATTTCTTTAACAACTGTTGGAGGTTGAATGTGGTATAAAAGTGAGGACATTCCGTCAAATCCTACTGTTCCAAATAACTGTTCATGATACAAATCACCATTTTCCTGACGAAAAACTGTGTGTCGTTTGTGTGGAATTTTCCCTAATTGATGATAAAAAGGCATACTTCTAATTTATGTTGATAAAAACAATGCGTCTAAAATTAGTTAAAAAGATGATTTACCAACAATACTAAGGAGCTCTGAATGACGAATAAATGATTTTAATCAGTTTTAGGACAAATAATAATTGGATGTAAACCTAATTTGTAAGGAAGCAAAACTTAAATTTGTCTAAATACTTTGAACATGTCAAAAATCAT
>CANMFV010000200.1 GCA_947496835.1 Flavobacteriales bacterium
CACACCACTCGTTCTTCCTTTGAGGATGTACAAACCTGCATCAAAATCAGACAAGGAGAAAACATTCGTTCCTAGGGAAACATCCCAGGTGCAGACCCATCTTCCATCAAAAGAATAAACATCCATTTGTTCTGAAGTTTGATCACTTAAAATGGTAAGTTCTGTCGTTGCTGGATTTGGATAAACACGTAAAACGTGCTGGACTTCATCCATTATCGTCAAGGTACTTCCAGGTTCATCCTCCAAGCGATACAATCCCCCTAAATCTTGACCGACAAAAAGATCCAAATGTCCATCTTGATCAATGTCTGTGACAAAACAAGAACTATATGCGCCAATCGCTGTCTTCAATCCAAGAAAATCAGCACTCCTTTCATGAAATGACTGTCCTGAATTTAAAAACGCATCAATGGAATCATAAAAATGAATGGCTCCGTCGTGAGCACCTAGCATTAGGTATGTCGTATCTAAGTAACGAAAGAAATGTGGCACGGAATATCCGTCAGGAGTCAAGGAATCTGTATCAACCAAACCTAAGGCAGTGTTCTGTAGCAAAAATGCTGGATTTGTCGGTGATCCAGTATTTTCATAATACATTAACTCACCCGTTTTCTTCCCAAGAATGAGGTCCAATTTTCCATCCTTATTTAAATCGAACAGTTGTGGTGACGCATATTGTCCTGCACTAATTACGGTGCCCGATTGATCTGCATAATTTAAAATGGGCGCAGCGAATGACGGATTGGATCCAGACGTTGTGTTTTGATAGTAAGCAAGGCTCCCATTTTCCAATCCGAGCATCATATCCACCTTTCCATCTCCGTTTACATCACCAAAAGTTGGAAAGAGCCTCAGTCCAAGATTCGATTGTGCCAAGTTCAAGAAATTCACATCGACCTGTGTGAATGCAGGATTTGTAAGTGAACCGGTATTTTGATAGTACGCCAACCTACTCTCCTTCAAATTCGTGGCTTTATATGCGTAAAAATTGGAAACGACAAGGTCTAGAAGTCCGTCATTATTCAAATCAACGATATGCGGACTAGCGGCCGTTCCATGCTCAATCATTTCATTTTGCAAAAACGATTTCGTTTGGTACACGAAATTAGGTTGTGTGTTTACTCCCGTATTTTTATAAAACAAGACACTGGATTCATTTTCAGAAACATTGTTTGCGTTTGGCGTCACAATGAGGTCTTTTTTACCGTCAAAGTTAACATCCACATAAAATCCAGCTGGAAAAAGTTGCATGTTCACGGGTGTCGTATTACTAGGGAAATTTGTACTCATGGTAACCATATCTGAATTCGAATTTGGCACGGTTCCACCATTGATGAGTAACATCATATTCGTATAGGAAACATCCCCTAAAATTAAATCGAGTACGCCAGAGTTATCGTAATCTAGTGCGAGAACAGTTGATCCAGCGTGCGCTTTTGGTGAACTTCCAAGAGGCATCTCGGGATTTGGCACATTTGAACCGTTACATGGACCAGAATTATCGAATAAAAACACGCCATTTGTAGTCACATCTTCTCGGTATCCACCCCAACAAGAATTTTTTAGCTCAAAAATCAAAGAATCCGAGTGACCGTAAAGTTCTTGGCTTTGATTCTGATGGTATTGCAAAAATTCCCCGCCGATGTGATACGTTAAGATATCTAAATCTCCGTCACCTTCAACATCCACAATCGCTGGAATATCGGCAGAGCTTATGTATAAATTCAATTCGGGTCCGTTGTAATTTGACTTGATATAGTTGCTGTATTGCTCCCATTGCAATCCTGTAGATGCATTCCCGACGTTCTTGTACACCCGTAATCCACCAATCGTGTAACAAAACAGATCGTTTTTTCCATCTTGATTGTAATCTGCACAATAGGCGCGGTAACGCAAACCAGGAGGAAAACGTAAAAATCCCGCTGGATCAGAAACGTAGTAATGTTGTACGTTCGCCACTTCATGACGGTACAAACGGACTTGATCATGGCTTCTGTCGAATACAAAAAGATCATTGTCACCGTCAAAATCGTAGTCTATTTCCGAAAACTGTGCATTGTTCTGTCCACCACTCCAAGCTAAATTCAAGTAATTACCATTCTTTAAAACGAGAATTGAATCGTTAAAATTGAATTGAAATTGCGCATTTAATTCAGCGCTAATGACCAATAAAAGAAGAAGTGCACACTTTTTCACGAAGAGTATTTTGTTAAAATTACGCACAAAGTGCTAATCTTGTTTACCGAAATGGAATAAGTGAATTAATTTATCATCTCCAGCATAGGCAAATTGTCCATTTTTATTGCTGCACAAGGCATTAATTGAACGACGGTGACCAGAACTTTTATCCATTAATTTTTGCATTACTGATCGTCCTTCTGCCCTCCAAATTTTCACTGATTTATCCCGACTGACCGAAACAAAATGACTTTCATCTATAAATTCAAGTCCATATATGGTTCCTTTATGCGCTGGAAGCGCTTTTTTCAATGCAAATGTTTCGCTGTCCCACCAACGCAAGTAGCCATCCTTTCCTCCTGTGATGAGTTCTTTTCTGTTTTCATCCAAACAAAGCACACTTGTTCCAGCTTCATGGGCATAAAAACGATTTAACTCATTAAAGAACTCTGTTTCGAGTATTAGAACCTCACCTGTTCCACCAGCTATTAAGATACTCGTTGGATTTAATTGACGAATGGAGCGAATTTTTCCACACGATAAAGGGAGAATAATGAGCAATTTCATGGTGGATGTTTCCCAAATACTTAAGAATCCATCCGCATCACCAATGCACAAAAACCGTTTGTCGAGCGTTTCATAAATAGCGAAAATTCCTGCTTGATGTTGGGTAAAATGGTGAATTTCTCGTTTTTGCTCAACATCCACAATGTGCACTTGTCCGGATGCCAAACCAATAGCCAACATTTTACCCGACGAAAATAATTGAATGGTAAAAGGAACAGCTTCACAACGTATGGCAAAAGAATCTTGTTTACCTGTAGCTTTATCCCAACGCGTCACGAATCGGTCCGCTGACGCTGAATAAACATATTCTTCATCAAAATCGATGTCATAGATTGGACCACTATGTCCTTGAAAAAGCTGTATCGGAATCAATTCCGAAGTGGAATCAATTATCGTCTTCGTCGACTTCATCCTCCTCGTCGTTGACTTGTTTCAAGCGATCTGCATAAGATTTAGGAAGGAAATCGAAAAAGGTGTCACCACGCAATCCCAAACGAAGGCATTCCAACGGAATCATATCGTTCGGTGCAATGTTTCCTAAATTCACTTCAGCGCCAAATAATTTGATGAACCAAACTTGTTGGTTTTTCTGTGGTACCTCCCAACGAATATCTTCAGGTTTAACACTTGCGATGATTCGATTAATCAACACACTATGTGCCGTACCATTTGGACGAAAAACACCAACATTTCCTGCTTCTCTGCCTTCAGCAATTACC
>CANMFV010000201.1 GCA_947496835.1 Flavobacteriales bacterium
ACTGAATTTTTGAAAGGAAAAACCTTGGAGGTGGCTAGCGTTGAAACCTTGGATTGGGTTATTGATGAAAAAATCACGAGAACGATTAACTCAAGTACTGTACTCGATGAAAAAGTGATTTATTTAGGCATAGCTAATAATGAGTCGAAAAAAAGTTATAGTTTGGCATATGTTGGCGACAGTAACTTCACTTCAATGAATATTGGCAAAGGGAAGTGATTTGAGTGTCTCATCTCAACTGCTTTGTTGTCATTCGCACATGATTTTAATCAAGTGGATTTATCGGCTTAAAATACTTGGATTTATCTTTTTAATTGCTCCGAAAGTTCAGCTAATGTACTCGTGTCAGAAATCGGTATTATTTGACCAAAAATGCCTAGGAATTTTATTTCTTTGTTTCCTATGCGCATTTCAAACGTGCTACATAATTTGAAATCTTGGTAGTCTACATTCACCAAGTTCCAAATTACTGAGCCCACTAAACTAGATGTGATAAGTTGCGTCACAAAATTACTCCCTTCGTTCGCGTTGAGTTCCTTCAATAACTCATTTTCAACCTTGGATTTAAAGTTTTGTTCACTAGGATTAGTAACAAATGCTGCAAATAGAATCGCAGCTATGAAGAAGTATTTAAACATGTTTTAATATTGTTTTATGGTAAAATGATTGATTGAAAAACCAGGATGCGTCGGGTATAATAAGTTCTCCTATCATTTAATTCTCTTTCAGTAAGAAATCGATGCAAAGGACAGCTGCCAACATGAGCATGCGTGAATTATCGTTTGCTGCTACCGGATCATTGATGGATAAAATATAGTTGTCAGCAGAAGTAAACAATTCTTTGCCAATTCCCGCCCATTTTTTAGAAATACTGGCTATTTCTTGCTCTTCTTTTGTGATTTTGAAATCCCATCCAATGAAATTCCCCTTCAATGTGCAGAGTAATTGTCCTGCAGCATCATTCATTTCAAGTTTTGCACCACCTAGTCTAAATTTGCGATTCATTGAACCTACCATGTTTCCATTTTCGTCGAGAACGTTCACTAATGCAAATCCAAAAAACGAAGATTTACGGGTGATGCTCAGAATTGGTGCGCCGGATAAATCGTTGATTTCCACATGGAAAGGAGTCATCATTTTATAACTAGTAAACCTGAATATTTTGGTAAAAAAACCTAATTTTTCTTCGCGACACGTCATTATTTGTTCCCCTGTTTCAGGATTGTAGATGTCAAAGTTATTAGCGGCTTTAAACATTCCAATGTGTTCCTTGATCAGAAATAGGTTTTGTTGCAGAAGTGGATTCATGTTTCTTTTTTGTTAAAATTAAGTATTAATTTAGTTTGCGTCGATTTTCTATGTTAAAATAGCGTCAAGGAGCAATTGTGTTTTTTCCATAAATTACGCTCAAAAACTTACTAAATTAGTCCGCATATTCAGTACCTTTTGCTGATGAAATAGAAAAAATAAACAAACTATGACGTTTAAAACGATTCAACATTCTGAAACCATCTTAACGGAACTGATGGTTCCAAGCTTTGCCAATTTTGGAGGAAAAGTACATGGAGGAATTTTACTTTCTTTAATGGACAAAGTAGCTTACGTGACGGCAGCAAAACATTGTGGTGGGTATGCGGTTACAGTAGCGGTGGAGGGAGTTGAATTCTTGCACCCAGTGGAAGTTGGAGATTTGGTATCCTTGAAGGCATCTGTGAATTTCGTTGGAAATACATCGATGATTATTGGAATGCGTGTGGAAGCATTGAATCCCCGTACAGGAGTTGTGACGCATACCAACTCTTGTTATTTCACCATGGCGTCAAAAAATGAAGATGGAAAATTAATGCAAGTTCCTGGATTAATTCTTGAAAATGAAACACACATCCGTCGATTCTATGAAGGATTGAAATTAAAGGAGTTTGCGTTGCATAAACGGAAAATGATGAAGTCTGACTTCGCACATATTTCTTTGGAAGAAATGAAGTCAAGTTGTTTGTTGCAACGTTGTCAATTGGCTTAATTGCCTCTTTTGTTGATGACCAATTTACGAAGGAAAATCGATCCTAGGTTACCTCATTTTACCTCAAATATCATCGATAAGTTTCCCAATTTAGCAAATGGTGGTTTCCATGTGTCGAGCTGAAATGGTAAATTACCAATAAAAAGTAATGCTAAATAATGAAAAAAGTGAAATAAATAGTATAAATTTATGTCCACGTATTTATTATTATTTTACTAAAACATTTTACATGAAACATTTATTTATTCTTTTATTCTTCGCTAACATCACTGCATTTGGTCAGGTTCAAAGAGTTATCGAGGGTCAATCAGTTATTCGAGACAATATTATTGCTAATAATGAGTTTAATTTCTTCCGAGATTGGAGCAACATCGCTTCGTTTAAATCAGGAATTGGGGAGAGTGTTATGTTGTTTCCAATAGTTTACAGTTCACCAGATGGGAAAGTTGTACTTCATGGTTTACAATTAAATGCTTTTGTAAAACGCCAAGTACCTGCTACTGTTTACACGAGTACGAATGTATCTAATTTCGCTTCAGCATATGCGAAAGATTTCTTCTCACGAAGTGTTTTTATCGATAAGGAGGATGTGAAAAAAATGATTACTTACATCGAAAGAGACATCGTTCCAAATTTGGAAACGACCTATAAAAAACAATCGAAAGAATATGTTTACAAATGTAAAGAGATGTTCATGTCTTTTTTAATTGACGAAAAACAATTAAGAATCACCATGCACATTAGTGACTATGGTCCACTAGGAGACGGTCATGGAGCTGGAGAACAAATTGAATTTTGGACAGAATCTCAAGTTGAAACAATACCAAAGTTTTTAGCTTCAATTAAAGAAGCGTATTCTAAAATGAAGTAATTTCTTCTTTTTTAACGATAAAATTTGTGTGTCACTCTTTCAGGACATGACAAATTTCAACTGCAAAACCCTCGTTCAGTAACGAGGGTTTTTTTATTGTTGTACTCCAGGTGAATTCGTTCTGAATGAACAACTAAATCAATGTTTTAGCGTGTAGAATCTTTCAGCTAATATTTTCTAGTACTTCGGAATTTTAGTCCTTCTTTTCATCTTTAGCTCAAAACTTCTATAAATCATGAATGGTATTGTTGCACGTAGTTTTTACTTATATAAATATGATTACCTCCTTGCCAACTGGACAAGTATTCAAAAGACCGCTCAAAATTGTTTTTTTTCTATACAGCCGACACGGGTGCAATAATGATCCTTTTTGACGGGGTATGTTAGTAATTAAAATTGTATTCTAGGATTTACTAATTTTAGAATAAATATGATTAAAATAATATTTTAGATAATATATTAGTTACTAATTAAACATATCTAGTTTAGCAAATATTATTACTAGAATAAATGGTATTATTGAGAATGTTTTTAGTTTTGAAGACA
>CANMFV010000202.1 GCA_947496835.1 Flavobacteriales bacterium
CAAAGGAGCACTAAGAATATGTTGGTATCGCGCAAACTTGATTGTTTGATGTTTAATCAAAAAGCGAGAAAAATCATTTTCCTGTTCTTTTCGATTTCTTTGTAATCGCTCAATTTGCTCCTTAAAGGTTGACAACTCAAAATCAACCATATAAGGATGAGCAGAAATAAAAGTTTGCCATGCATGTTGATGAATGTAAGAATTCAAAGCATCTAGATCCCGTTCATACTTCACCATTTTAAAGGTTGTTTCTGAAAGCTGATCTAATGATAGCAAATCGTTTTCAAGGTTCGAAATAGCCGCTTTTAATAAATGAAAAAGAGGAGTCATTTCAGTTTCTTCGACACCATTAAATAGTTGTTGAAATGTTTGATTGAATGAGCTAATGGTCCGATTAGCGGCTGCCATTGCCGTTCTTTTCTCTTCATCAAGGGATTGATACCACTTCCAATCTTCTAAGGAATGTTGCTGTAGTATTTGTTCGATGATGGGCAATTCTACATCTGAATTGACAATCCCTAATTCAGTAAAAGTCGATGTGAGTTTATTTTTGATTTGAAGTAAAGACAACTGTTTTTCTTTAGAAACAATGCTTTTCAAAGGGTCTAGTTCTGGTGTTCTAGTCCATTTCTTCCAGGTTTTTTTCCAACGCAAATCGGCAAAAAAACCATGTGTTTGAGCAGCAGTTTTTAGCACCTCCAATTCCGCAGAACTTGGTTCGTTTAGCCAATGATTCTGATCCGCTGCAAAGTCGTCTATCTCCAAAGAAACGTGTTTCCACTTTTTGATGGACTTTTTGATGAGGTTCAGGTCCTTTCCTAAAAAACGCCCATATTTCTCGTAAACATTCCCCTGAAATTGATGGCAAAGAACGGCTTCTCTCACTGTAGACTGAATGTCGCTCGTATGTTCAAAACGAAATAAGTGTGAAAGCTCTTCGTGCTTTTTTAAGAGATCGGTAAACTGCTGAACATTCGATGAGAAGTTCTTTGGATCTTTCCATGAAGGTGCTAAGAAGGGGATACAATCAAGTGTACTTTTTTGTAATGTTTGAAGAATCGATTCGTCTTTTTTCCAAGTTTTCAAATCGGGAATTTCAATCGGAATGTGCTGTTTTTTCTTGTTAGGTGACAACTCTTTTTTGAAATCCCAAAGGGATACTTCATGCTGAACTTCGAATAGTTTCAATCCATCAAAAATTTGTTGTAATCGCTTTTCATCGTTTAATATCGGCGAGCTGATTTTACTTGAGTTCTCCTGTTGCGATAAAAATTCCCAAGTAGATTTTAAATCTGCGTAAAACGCATGTGAATTCGCATGGAAGGATAAATGTGAACAAAGAAAGCCAAGGTTTTTCTCCTCAAGTTTTTGTTGCAAAACAGTAAGTGCAGCTTTCTTTTCTGAAACGATCAGCACATTTTTATTTTGACGAATACAAGAACCGATGAGGTTACCAATCACCTGAGATTTTCCTGTCCCTGGCGGTCCTTGAACGGTTACGGATGATTCATTGATTGCCTCAAAAACGAGTTGTTGGTCAGGATCGTAGGGAAAAAGATAGGGTGCTTGAAAATCCCACTTTTCCTTTTCCTCAGGTAATTCCGAATGTCCGAGCAATTGTTGTAGCGGCTCAGAGATCTCCTCGCACAATAAAAGTTCATCCACTTCCTTCAGAAGTTCATAGCGTTGTGGATGAAAATTTCCAAAAAAGGAACTTTCTTCATGATAGAAATGACCAATTTTGGCCAAAATAGCGGAAAGTTGCTCCCTGTTTTCGAAGGATGGTGGAGTCGTGTTAAATTCACTTCGGAACCAACGATCAAAGTATGGATTCAAGTAAAAATCTTCCTCCAATTCTGTTCTAACTTGAATGCTGGATTTTTTAAAGTCCAACGAGACATCGCAAAGATAAATTGGCGTTTCAAGTTCCTTCCCTTGTTTTTCCCAGCGCATGATACCTTTACATTGACAAAATACTTGTACGCCAATTTCGCGGTAAATGCGTTGCGTTTCGCGTAAAATACGCTGTGCTTTAGGCTGATTGGGTTCGGCCCATTCTGTTTCCTGAAGGATCTATCTACGTGAAGGTGTACAAGGATATCATCCGACTGAAAATGAGTCAATTCATCCTTGTATTCGGCTAGAAGATCTTTGAATTCAGGCTCCATTACCGTAAAGTTAAGCCCATTTTTAGAATGATCTAACACTTGTGTGAATTCGAAATAAATTTTCTTAGATTTGTTAGTCTAAATTTACTCAATGATTAAAAATACGTTTTTACTTTGCGTTTTGTTCATTTTCAGTGCAAAAACGATGGCTCAAATTTCACTTTCCGTTGGTGATTTCGCTAATGCAGGGGACACAGTTCGCTTGAGTCAAATGCAAAATTCCAACCTAGATTTCGTTTCATCCGGAGCAAATTACACATGGGATTTCAGTAGTTTAACAGCGAGTACGCAGACTTTAAAAGATTATACGCCAATTGGCTTTGGTTCATTTTTAATTTTAGCAACATATGGTCCTTTCGCGGGATCCTATTCGGCAACGTATTTTAACTTAACGACAGAGTTACCTATTGATCAATTGTCTGCATTTCTTCCGATACAAATCAGTGATCTAAGTCAATACACCAAGCGTTCTAATAGTGCAATTACTTCTATCGGTTATTCGATTAATGTTCAGGGACAAGGAGTTCCGTTTAAATCTGACACCATTGAAACGCGCTACAGTTTACCGCTTAATTTTGGAGATGTTCATGATTCCCGTGGATACACTTACGTTGACTTGAACCCCGCTGCTGACATCAAATACATCCAACACCGCCAAAGACATACAGAAGTGGACGGTTGGGGAACGGTGACGACGCCTCTTGGTACTTTTCCTGCATTACGTGTCCGACATGATATTAATGAAATCGATTCCATTTATCAAACCTTTTTTGGAACAGGAAGTTGGATTGGAACACCGCCAATTGAACGCACGGAATACGAATGGTGGACCAATGGTAAAGAAGAGTATTTGCTGAAAGTCGTGGTTTCGAATTTCAATGGGAATCAAAATATTAGTTCCATCGAATTTCAAGAACAATACCTCGGATTGGATGCAGGAATGAACGAATTATCACTGAACGCTTCAGTATACCCAAATCCAACAGAAGATTTGTGCTTTTTCGAAACCCAATTAGCCGTTGAAAATGTTATGTTTTATAATCAAATGGGTGAATTAGCGTTAAGTGCTTCCTTTAATGGCGTTCAAAGTGCCTACATAGACATTCAAGATTTGAAACCTGGGGTTTATTTCTGTCACCTACACACCAATAAAGGTACAATCGTTCGAAAACTGACGAAACTTTGATACCTTTGAGCAGGCAAATCAGTCTATCGCTTTTTTAAAGAGGAAAGTCCGGGCAGTACAGAGCGTCGTACTTCCTAACGGGA
>CANMFV010000203.1 GCA_947496835.1 Flavobacteriales bacterium
AAATTATTAGTTGTTTTTCTACTAAAATTTTAGTAGCTTTATCTACCTAATTGAAGATATGCAAGTTTACACAGGACCTTGGACTAAAGCTGAAGCTGCTCATTTGTTGAGAAGAACAACTTTTGGCGCAACGAATCAGCAAATCCTAGCGGCAGTTGCAAACGGCATGAATGCAACAGTAAGTTCCATTTTACAAATACCCATTTCGGATGAACCACTTGCTTATGATGCTGGTGAGACGATTGTTCCACAGGGTAGTTCATGGGTGAATGCGGTTTATCCTGCCAATCTCACTCAAAACCAACAAACGGAGAATGCTCGATTTAAATCCTTGGGTGCATGGATTGCCAAAAACATGAACCAAGAGCAATTGTGCATAGCGGAAAAAATGGCTTTCTTTTGGCAGAATCATTTTGGGGTGACAGCATCGGCTGAAGCACGCGCGATGTATCATTTTCTTGCCTTATTGCGTCAAAATGCTTTAGGTAACTTCAAGCAATTAATAAAAGATGTGACAGTTCATCCTGCCATGTTGTTATTCTTAAACGGTGCTACGAATAATGTCTTTTCTCCAAATGAAAATTATTCTAGGGAATTGTTGGAATTATTTTCCATTGGAAAAGGAAACCAAATTGCTGCGGGTGATTATTCTACTTACACAGAGGTAGACGTTGCTGCAGGAGCGAAAATATTGACAGGATTTACAGTAACCGGAATTAGAAGTAGTTCGTTGACCCAAGCAGTGGCAAGTTTTAATCCAATTTTGCACGACAACAATAGTAAAACACTTTCTTATCATTTCAATAGCCAGGTTGTTGCTGGAGCCGGAGCAAGCGAATATGCGAATTACATTGATGTTATTTTTGCTCAACCTCAAGTGGCAAAATACATTTGTGCAAAGATTTACCGATATTTTGTGAATTATGACATCTCTCCAACAATTCAAACAGATGTTATTGATGCACTTGCGCAAACCTTTATCTCGAATAACTACGAAATTTTACCTGTCATGCAGCAATTGCTGACAAGTGATCATTTTTATGACATGTCGGTACGTGGAGCAATCATCCGTAATCCGATTGAAATGATTTTGGGTGCAATGAATCCAACGCAAACGATTCCAAATTTTGGATTGGTTGGGGATTATCAAACGTATATTTCAATCTATTACGTATCAGACACCATGGGTCAATCATACCTTGTTCCCCCAAGTGTTGCCGGTTGGACCGCCTACTATCAAGCACCAGCGTTTTCAAAGCTTTGGATCAATTCAACGTATATTAAAAAACGCTTTGATATTGTTTCAGCACTTGTTTATTCGGGTGTTCCCATTGGAACCAATGTCTTAAAATTGAACTTACTTGGATTTTTAAATGGATTATCTAATCCGTCTAATGCACCTCAAGTCATCGATGACATTTGCGATGTGTTTTTTCCGAAAGCCATCGATGCAACAGATAAGTTAATGTTGAAATTGATACTAACCAATGGATTACCGGATTTTGAATGGACCATTCAATATACTGATTATGTAAATGACCCAACAAATACGGTGGTTTCAATTCCTGTTACACTAAGGATGCAAGCGCTGATGAATGTGATTTTAAAAATGCCACAATTCCAAACAATCTAACGATGAAAAGAAGAGACTTCCTTAAAAATGCTTCTTTAGCATCTTTATCCCTTCCGTTTGTTTCGAATGGATTTTCCATGCAAGCGGTTTCGAAAGAATTGTTCGAGTATTCAAAAAATGCGGAGGATCGTGTCCTAGTTCTCATTCGAATGAATGGAGGAAATGACGGATTAAACATGATTTTTCCGATTGATCAATATGCCAATTTGACGATTCAACGACCAAATATTCTGATTCCTCAAAATCAATTATTGACATTGACAAGTGATGTTGCGTTACACCCAAAAATGACGGGAATGCAAAACATGTTCAATGATGGCAAACTATCTATTATCCAAAATGTGGGCTACCCTGAAGCAAATCGTTCCCATTTTCGATCGATGGACATTTGGACGACCGGTGCATTGGATATTAATCAAACGAGTGGTTGGTTGGGACGCTATTTCGACAGCGAATTTCCTAATTTTCCTGCAGATTATCCAAATGCTAATTTCCCAGATCCCTTTGCGATTTCCATGGGATCAGAAGTTTCTTCAACTTGCCAAGGGTTGATGGGGAATTTCTCTCATGCGGTCAATGACCCATTTAATACATCAAATTTGTTGTTGACGAGTGTAACAAATGATGGAACGTATTACGGATCTCATATTGAATACATTTCCACGTTAATTAATCAAACGAATGAATACGGCACGTCCATAAGTTCATCTGCAAATGCAGGAAATTCCTTGTCCAACTTATACGATCCTTTGAATCCATTAGCTGTTCAGTTGAAATACATTGCGCAAATGATTTCGGGTGGACTTAAGACGAAAGTATATATTGTCAACGTCGGTGGATTTGACACGCATGATTCCCAAGTAGATCAAAATAATTTAACGGAAGGAAGTCACGCCTTACTTTTAAAAATGATCTCGGATGCCGTTGCCGCTTTTCAAAATGATTTGCAATTGTTAGGATTGGAAGAACGTGTTGCGGGCATGACTTTTTCTGAGTTTGGACGTCAAATTGCAAGCAATGGTTCATTCGGAACGGATCACGGTGATGCAGCACCAATTATGTTGTTTGGTTCATGTGTGAATACAGGAGTTATTTGACCGAATCCAATGATCGACAATCAAATCAATGAACAAGCAGGTATTCCCATGCAAATTGATTTCCGAAATGTATATGCATCCATTCTGCGCGACTGGTTTGAAGCATCGGAACCGAGCATTCAAGCTTTGTTCGAGCAAAACATCAGTTATTTAGATATTTTGTCAGGATGTAGTGTGGGCATCGCAGAACAAGAAGCATTGAAGTTGAAACCTTTGGTTTATCCAAATCCAACGCCTTCAAATGTCACTTTGCGCTTTCAGTCAAAAGGGGAACAGTACCAGATTTTCATCATGGATCAACTTGGGAAAGCTATTGCTGTTGCATTTGATGGTCAGCTTGCAAGCGGTAAACAGGAGATGGCTTTGGAGACGTCAAAACTATCAGCTGGACATTATTATTTCTTGATTAGCTCAACAAATACACGAGAGTTAGTCGCGTTTCAAAAGATTTAATTTTTCTTTTGTAGCTCATCCACGCGCAATTGACGCTGCATTGGATTTTCTTTTCTGCTCTCTTCTTGCTTGTATAATTGGTAACGTGTTGCTTGCATTTCACGTGGCCAAGTATTGTTGTTCAAGTCGGTATCAGCTGTTTCTAAGAATGGATCCAAACGGAACGATTTCACTACCTTGTCGAAAATAAATACTTTGCTTACTTTTTCCTCGTAAACTCTCCAAATTTCTGCTGGTATGCGTTGTACCTC
>CANMFV010000204.1 GCA_947496835.1 Flavobacteriales bacterium
ATCAATCTTCGTGAAAACCATGGAAAATGGAAGGTTTTTTTCACCGCACCAGTTGATGAATTCTAAATCGATTTTTTGCGGTTCTAAGCGCGCATCCAGCAGGACGAAAATATTTTCCAATTCCTTACGCTTAGTCAGGTAATCAGAAATGAATTTTTCCCAATTATTCCGTTTGGATTTAGAAACCTTTGCATAGCCATAACCAGGCAAATCGACCAGGTACCATTTTTCGTTAATCACGAAATGGTTTATCAACTGTGTTTTACCAGGTGTGGAAGATGTTTTTGCCAAGTTCTTTTTCCCTGTTAGCATGTTAATCAACGAGGATTTCCCAACATTTGATCGTCCAATAAATGCGAATTCAGGTTTGCCATCCGTTGGGCATTTTGCGATTTCCGTGTTCGAAATAAGGAACGTTGCTTCTTTGATTATCATGTTGCAAAGGTACTTGAATAAAAATATTTTACATTATACCGAACAAAGTTTGTGTTTTCATGTTAAAGGTATCTAGATAGCCATGGCAGATTATAAAATTAAAGACATAGAAATCCTCACAGGGATAAAAGCACATACGATTCGTATTTGGGAAAAACGTTACGGGATATTGAATCCGGAGCGAACAGAAACGCAAATCAGAACGTATAGTGACCGTGATCTATCCTATCTATTGAATATTAGTCTTCTAAACAAGAACGGACACAAAATTTCCCGTATTGCCGAATTTGAAAACGACGAAATCAACCGTTTAGTTTGGGAGATAAAAATGAGTCGAAATATTGATTTCACTGAGGAGAAATTAATATTGGCTTTGCTCAATACCGACGAACAATTGTTTACTGAAACATTGCAAGTTGTCATTGATGAAAAAGGACTCGCTCGAACATTCAGCGAAGACCTCATTCCATTTTTGGACAGAATTGGTGTTATGTGGTTGGTTAATAGCATTAGTGCGGCACAGGAACATTTTATTTCCAACCTCATCCGCCAGAAAATCATTTCTGAAATCGATAAACAAGAAATCCCAGCAGATAAAACCAATCCAATTATGCTGTATTTGCCAGAACATGATTGGCATGAAATCGGATTGCTTTTTTACCAGTATTTATTGAGAAGTAAAGGATTTCATACCGTCTATTTGGGTCAAAGTCTTCCTTACGATTCCTTATTGGATTGCATCAAACGCATACAGCCAAAAGCCATTATCAGTAGTTGGTTAACTGCAATTGATAAAGCTTTCTTAATCACCTATTTCAAGCAGTTGAAACAAGATGCCCCAAATGCCCAATTATTTGCAGGGGGCGCTCAAATTAATCTACACTCCCTTGATTTAAAAGGGTATGTAACAGAAATTAAAAACTCAGAGTCTCTACTCTCCCACTTCGTTAGCTAACGAAATTCACAATTCTTCCCGGTACTATTACGATTTTCTTTGGGGTTTTTCCTTCCAAATATTTTTGTGTTTCCGGTAAACCAAGTATGTGATTTTCAATTTCTTTCGCCGATAATTCAACACTTAAGCTCACTTTGAAACGCATTTTCCCATTAAAAGAAACGGGGTATTCGAAATCGGATTCCTTCAAATATTGCTCCTCAAAAACTGGATACGTTTGATCGAATACACTTGTGTTATCCGAATGTAATTTTGACCAAATTTCCTCCGTAATGTGCGGTGCGTAAGGTGCCATTAATATCGTTAATTGGGTCAAAACTTCTCGGTTATTGCATTTCTGATCTGTTAATTCATTCACACAAATCATGAACGAGGATACACCTGTATTAAATGAGAAACGATCCAAATCATCTCTCAATCGTTTGATGGTTTTGTGTAAGTACTTCATCGCCTCTTTCGAAGCTTCGCCCTCACTCACCACAAATTGCTCATTTTGATGAAAGAGTCTCCAGTATTTTTTCAAGAAACCATGAACACCGGTAATTCCTTTTGTATCCCAAGGTTTACTTTGCTCCAATGGACCAAGAAACATCTCGTACATACGCAAGGTGTCGGCACCATATTTATCGCACAGATCATCAGGTGTTACGACGTTGTACCATCGTTTGGACATTTTATCTACTTCCCGTTTAACGGTGATTTTTCCATGTTCGTTTGTGATAAACTGCATGTCTTCGAACTGAGGTTGCCATTTGCGTAGTTCTTCCAAATTGATGCTTTCATCATCTTGAATTAAATCTATTAAAATGCGTACTTCTCTGAAGTTCGTTACATCATTTGCGATAAGGTCAAATGAATGCATCTTCCCTTCTGAATCCAAGTAAGCGATCGCTGATTTACCCAAGATCATTCCTTGGTTGATCAATTTTGCGAAAGGCTCATCAAAAGGAATGTACCCTTGATCGTAAAGGAATTTGGTCCAGAATCTGGAATATAATAAGTGTCCCGTTGCATGTTCTGACCCACCAATGTACAAGTCTACATTTTGCCAATAATCCACTTTTTCTTTGCTGACGAATTCCTGTTCGTTTTTGGGATCCATGTAGCGTAGGAAGTACCAAGAACTTCCCGCCCATCCTGGCATTGTATTGTACTCCATCCGGTCACCTTGGAAATGATTCCACGCTTTTTTATTTGCGCGCGCTAACGGTGGTTCACCGTCCTCGGTTGGCAAGTATTTATCGACTTCAGGTAATTCAATCGGTAATAACTCATCTGAAATCAATGATGGAATTTCATTCGTGTATGATACAGGAAATGGTTCTCCCCAATAACGTTGTCTTGAGAAAACAGCATCACGCAAGCGGAAATTCGTTTTTCCTTTTCCAATGCCTTTTGCTTCGATTGCTTCAATGGCTTTTTTCATCGCCGTTTTCGCGTCTAGTCCATCTAAAAAATCGGAGTGTGAAATGCGTGCATCTTTTTCTGTATAGGCTTGCTCACTGATGTCTACATCCGCAAATATGTTCTTGATTTCTAAGTCAAAGTATTTAGCGAAATCATAATCACGTTGGTCACCACACGGGACAGCCATTACGGCTCCAGTTCCATACGATGCTAATACGTAGTCACCAATCCAAATCGGAATGCGTTCACCTGTAAATGGATGAATGGCATAAGCTCCCAATGCTTGACCTGTGATGTTTTTCACATCAGCTTGGCGGTCGCGTTCTGATTTTAATCCTGCTTCTCGTTGATAGTTTTCGACTGCTTCTTTACACGCTGGACTCACCAATTGATTCACCAATGGATGTTCTGGAGCCAAAACCATGAAGGAAACGCCAAAAATTGTATCAGGACGCGTCGTAAATACTTCGATGGACTCTGTTGAATTTTCAATGGCAAATGTCACACTTGCACCTTGAGATTTTCCAATCCAATTGCGTTGTTGTTCTTTGATGGAATCAGACCAATC
The DNA here is from genome assembly GCA_947496835.1 of Flavobacteriales bacterium. Lineage (GTDB taxonomy): Bacteria > Bacteroidota > Bacteroidia > Flavobacteriales_D > Crocinitomicaceae > UBA952. The sequence goes on from CANMFV010000204.1 coordinate 3,366, forward strand.
AATGCGCTCTAATCCTTCTAATAATCGTTCTGCATATGCTTTAATGCGCATGGACCATTGAC
>CANMFV010000205.1 GCA_947496835.1 Flavobacteriales bacterium
AACCGGTTTGTTCTTGAGGCTTCCTTGACAAAGTTCACACAAAGTATGAGGCCCGTCCTTTCCTCTCTTATAGATGTAAACGACCTTTCCGTACATCTTGCCATCCTTTTTGTACAATTCTACCACGGACTTTTTCAATCCCGTTTCGTCATCAATGGTAATCCAATAACCTAAACAACTTTGGGCTGACAAATGAATGTAAAAGAACATACTAGCCAGAAGAAATAGCATCTTTTTCGTCATGATTTTATCGTTTGAATGAAGTTTGATAAAAGTTGAAGTCCGTGTTCCGTTAAAATGGACTCCGGATGAAACTGTACAGCGTACAACAGTTGATTCGGCATTTCGATGGACATCAATACGCCATTGTCTAATTGTGACGTTTGCCAAACTTCGGGGACATCAACTACTTTCCAACTATGGTACAATCCGACCAGAAATTCATTTGGCAATCCGTGAAACAATCCAGAATGATTTTTAACAATCAGCTTTCCTTGAACACCATGCTTTACTTGTTCTTGATTTTGCAACGAAGCACCCAAATGAATTGCAATGGCTTGCATGCCCAAACAAACGCCTAAAATGGGCTTTTTTCCAGCGTAAAATGAAAGTAATTCCATTAAGTTTACTTTTTCGCTTGGAAGTCCGGGTCCAGGAGATAAAACGATTGCGTCAAATGTATTTATTTCCACTAGGTTCAAATAATCGTGACGAATCACCGTTACCTCTACGTTTAGTTGTTCTAAATAATGGGATAGATTGAAGGTGAAAGAATCATAAAAATCCACTAGTACTACCTTCACGTTCTTTGATTTTTGTTACTTTGCAAAAGTAGAAAAAATCGCTTAATCCGAAGGATAAACAAAATACGATGAAAAAAGCCATACAGATCCCCAATGCACCAGCTCCCGTTGGTCCATACAGTCAAGCGATTCTTGCCGGTGGAATGTTGTTTGTGAGTGGACAAATTCCCTTAAATCCAGCGACAGGTGAATTAGAAATGGACAGCATCGAAGTTGCCACACACCGTGTGATGAAAAACATTGTCGCCTTGCTTGAAGCAGCAGAATTAAACATCGAGCACGTTGTTAAAACGAGTATTTTCTTAAAAGACTTAAACGATTTCCAAGCAGTGAATGCTATTTACGCCTCTTATTTTCCCGGTATTCCACCTGCGAGAGAAACAGTTCAAGTTGCGCGCTTACCTTTAGATGTGAACATTGAAATTTCGTGTATTGCGCTAGCGAATGGATAAACAAGCTCCAACATTTGACTTGAGCGTTGTCATTGTAAATTACAATGTCACGTATTTCCTAGAACAATGTTTGAACGCTGTTTTAGCAGCGAGTAAGACTTTGAAAGTTCAAGTTTTTGTGGTGGATAATAACAGTGTGGATGGTTCCGTTGAAATGGTTCAGTCCAAATTCCCTCAAGTTCATTTAATCGCCAACAAAGAAAATGTTGGATTTTCCCGTGCCAACAATCAAGCACTTGCGATTTCGGACGCACGGTATTCCTTGTTATTGAATCCCGACACGGTTGTCGAAGAAGATACCTTTTCGAAAGTCCTTGCGTTTATGGACGAACATCCAGCTGCCGGTGGACTCGGAGTTCGCATGGTCGATGGAAAAGGACGCTTTCTCCCCGAATCTAAACGCGGATTACCAACACCGCAAGTAGCTTTTTACAAGATTTTTGGATTAGCCAAACTATTTCCCAAATCGAAACGTTTTGGACGTTATCACTTGGGTTATTTAAGCGAATTCGACACAAATGAAGTAGACGTACTTAGTGGTGCTTTTATGTTGATGCGCAAAGAGACACTCGATAAAGTCGGATTTTTAGACGAGACTTTTTTCATGTACGGAGAGGATATTGATTTATCCTACCGCATCCAATTAGGTGGATATAAAAACTACTATTTCCCAGACACGAAAATCATTCATTACAAAGGCGAGAGCACGAAAAAAAGTTCCGTAAACTATGTCTTCGTTTTTTACCGAGCGATGGTCATTTTTGCGAAGAAGCACTTTTCACAAAACAATGCAAAATTGTTTTCGATGGCCATTCATTTCGCGATTTATTTACGCGCATCCCTTTCGATTTTCAGACGCTTTATCGAACAAATTTCATTCCCTGCAATAGATTTTGGGCTTTGTCTTGGTGGACTTTACCTTTTGGCGGAGCGGTGGAAAATGAAAGATATTCTATTCCCGGAGATTGCAGTGCATTACCTCATTCCGAGTTATGCCTTTATCTGGATGCTGGCTGGACTAGTATTCGGAATCTATGATAAAGGAAGCCGTTACCGCTTGATTTTTAAATCCGCATTTTTCGGAACCATTTTCATTTTAACCATGTACGCGTTGCTTCCAAAGGAATGGCAGTTTTCACGCTTGTACATTTTACTGGGATCACTCATTTACATCCTTAGCTTTTTTGTGATCCGTTTTGGATATGAATTGGTTTTCAAGGGAAATATTGGGCTTTCCAAGTTGCCTAAAAAACGATTTGCCATCATTGGGGATGAGGACGAATTCATTCGTGTGAAGCAATTATTGGAGAATACCTATCCGCAGATCGAATCCATTATGGGTATTTCATCCAAAGCGAAATTCTCCGGAAGTGCAGGAAATATTGAGCAATTAAGTGAAATTGTTGCCGTACACAAAATTAATGAGGTGATTTTCTCTGCAAAATCGTTGAGTTCATCCGAAATCATCCATTGGATGACACAAACATCCACAGATGACTTGGAATTTAAAATTGCACAACCAGATGCCAGCTTTTTAATCGGAAGCAATTCCATTGATCGAGCGGGAGAATTGTATGTGTTGAATTTTAATTCCTTGAGTCATCCAGAAAACAAGCGTGTCAAACGCTTAATCGATGTTATCTTTTCGATCCTTTTTATCTGCACCATTCCGTTTCACATTTGGGTATTTGAACACCGAAAAAAACTCCTGCATCAATTATTTGCTGTCCTCATTGGAACGAAAACATTTGTCGGATACACTGACAAAGAGACGGTTACAAAGTCTAAACAAAAACAAAGCTTAATCGGACCCTTCGACCACCTTCACCTATCTTCAAAAGAAGACCGCGAGCGTTTTTTCTTGATTTATTCAAGGGATTACACTCCGTTGTTTGACATTCGTAGCATCATCCGAAATTTCCGTTCGCTCGATCGCAACTAAATGTACGATTTGCACAATTTTTCACTAACTTTGCGCCCAAGTAAAAGACATCAATTTACACGTATACTATGGCAGAAATAGAAATCCGTCTTCCCAAAATGGGAGAAAGTGTGACAGAGGCTACCATCACCAATTGGTTAAAAAACGTAGGCGATTCAGTTGCAATGGACGAACCTTTAGTAGAGGTTGCGACCGATAAAG
>CANMFV010000206.1 GCA_947496835.1 Flavobacteriales bacterium
CCACCCGTAGTTGTTAAATCAATCGAACCAGGTCCAAAACAACCTGCATCAGTGTGCGTTTCAGATAATGCGAGGGGATTTTGAGGCTGAGTAACTACAAAATTGCCAGTTATTGAGCATTGATGGTCATCTACAATATTCACTGAATAATTCCCCGCTATTAAGCTATTTATATTCTGAGTTGTTTGCGCGTTATTCCATAAAAACGTATAGGCAGGTGTTCCTCCGGAGACCGCGATATTCACTGCTCCATTTGCATTTCCAAAACAACCTATCGGTGTTACAAGTCCTGAGAATGAAAGAGGTGCAGTTGGCTGTTGGATTGTTGCTCCATAAGTAACTGTACAATTATTTGCATCTGTTACGAGTACCGAATAAAATCCGGTTGGTAAATTAGAAAGGTCTTCTGAGGTTTGTGCGATCGACCAAGAATATTGATACCCAGGAGTTCCTCCATTAACCGAAAGATTAATCGACCCTGTAGACTCCCCGTAGCATAAAACATCGACTTGTGTATGAGCACATGAAAGTGGTTGATTCGGTTGTAGAACTGTCGACATCAAAGAATCTATACAACCATTAATATCTGTAACGTTAATTTCATATTGTCCAGAAACAAGGTTGTTAATCGATTGATTCACTGGTCCATTTGACCAAAGTATGGAATATGGAAAGACCCCACCAGTAATCGTCGCATTAACAGAACCATTATTGCCTCCGTAACACAAAACATTTTGAATGACCGAAGATATCTGAAGGTCCAAAGGCTGAGTCAATGTTATGGTGGAAAAAGCTGTACATCCGTTTGCATCCGTAACTGTTACCGTGTAAGTTCCAGCAGTAACATTGGAGATTATGGCTGTTGTTTGGCCATTAGACCATGCGTATGTGTAAGGGGTCGTTCCTCCTGATACACTAGTGCTTACCGATCCATCTGAATAATTAAAGCAAGAGATATTATACCCATTATAATTAAATACGCTGGAAGTTGAAACAGCTAAAATATTCGGTTGAGTAATCGAAAACACCGTATCTGTAATACATGTGTTACCATCCTGAACAGATAAGTTATAGTTGCCAGGAGCTAATCCCGATAATGCGTTTGTAGTGTTTGTATTAGACCATAAATAGGTAATAGGATTCGTTCCTTGGGCACTTGTTAAAATTGAACCATTTGAAGCATTAAAGCAGGTTACATTTGATGAATTTACCAAAGAAACGATTGGAAGGGGATTAACTACGATACTATTCGTTAAATTGTTGAACGTGCACAATGATCCATTAAATGAAATGTCTAATTCATACACACCAGAGTTTAATAAGCTAATATTTGAAACAGATGGATTATGAATTGTTGAAGTAAATCCCTGGGGACCAGACCAAAAATAATTCGCCCATTGCGAATAAGCAGCAGTTAACTGAAGTGTGTCCCCCGGGCACAATGGATCGTTCACTGTAAAATCTACCGGTGGACAATTGGCTGTAGAAATTGTCAATTCATTGTTTGAGGATGTCGGACATCCAAAAGCATCATAAACGTCTGAAGTTCCATTATTGGTGACAAGATTTCCTGATAAATTTCCAGTGCCGGTTATGTATGCTTTATTTTCCAGCGTACTATCACATGAGAGAATTAAGCAATCAGAAGATACTTGAACTTGAAAGCGAATTGCCGTACTATCAATACCTGTTGGGGAATTAATCATCTGTCCACCAACGGAAGAAGTAGCACTACTTCCTACCCTTGTTTTAATTACTCTATTCGCAGCGTCATATTCCGCTTGATCATCTCCACTGCCATCTGTCTTAGCCCCAATAAATGGTCCATTTAAGTATGATATCGAATTTGGAACATAAGCTGTTCTGATATCTAGCGTATCCGTCATTACCGTATTTAGGGAAATATCCGAACCAATGTTTTTTCCAATAACGGTATACTCAAGAATATCTCCAGGTAAAACGACTCCTCCATTTAAATCATTTACATAAACTGTTGCTCTTAAGTCTGGCTCATAGATGTCGATGGCAGAAGTAAGAACACGTGTTAAAATAGTTTCTTGAGAGGTAGTAACACGAATATTTGCAGAGGAGGCACCATTATTCAAGTAATTCTGTGCAGTGTTATTAGGGATATAGACGGATGCGTCATATCCGAGTGTATTATTGTAGCTCGGTATTCGAAAAGGTGTTAACACCCCATTATAAGCAATTGTGCTATTAAACATATCTGTTGCATTATGCAAGACATCTGAAACTTGAACATAATTGGATCCTACACCATTAAACAGTAATTGATCCCCTGTTTGAGCTCTGTCTCCATCATACGCAATTACACCCAATTCAAAATTCACACCACCAGATAAAGGAGTTAAAAACCCTGAAATTGGTATTGTTACCGTATTTGAAGCTGTTCCCTGACTAACATTTGCCAAGCCGTCAAATACAGTTAAGTTTTTATATGATTCAGCAGTGTTTTTATAGACCACTACAATTGTCCATCCACCGAATAAATTGGTGGAATTCACCTGATTAATCTGATCCGCAACAGTAAAACGCGCCTTAATTCCGGCTGATTGAACGATTGAAGTAATTTCTTTAAAACAAAAATAAGTAACGGCACCTGTGGTGTTGTTGATCGTTTGATCTGCTATTAACTGTTGGTAACTACCGTTCCCAACTTTTATTTTTATTTGACTGCGGTTGGCGTAGTTCGTTGTAGAGGTGGTAATCTTACCGCCCCAATATAAACCTGCCCATGAAATTTCCGAGCAATTTGCGAGATTTAAACTATCGCTAGAAGACATGAAAGTGGTTGGGTCACCATCAATGTCAACATAACTCATGGTAAAATTATTATTTTGTGATGTTCCTGATGGCGGAATCTGGTTTTGACCACTTGTACAACTTGTACCAGAATTACACGTTACAGAAACATTGGAAACAAAACGAATCCCTCCTTTTTGTTGAATTTGATTTCTGATGGCAAAAGGACTTACCACTTGAGAAAAAACACGTGTAGAAAGGCTACCTAATAGAAAAATTAAGCTTAATAAAATAAGATGAGGCCATAATTTAAAGTAACTTTTCAAATCATTCATAGCTTTTTGGAGAGTTTACAGCTTGATTATAACGAAATTGTAGGTAAAAGGTTGCCAAACATTAGATTACTTTTAGTTCTTTTACTTGCGCTTAAATTAAAGCGGGATATTTCCATGCTTCTTTTTCGGTAAAGTTTCTGCTTTTTTCTCCAACATTTTAAAGCCACTTATGAGTTTTTGACGGGTTTCATTCGGCAAAATAACATCGTCAATGATGCCTCTTTCGGCTGCTCGGTATGGATTTGCAAATGTTTCAGCGTACTCAGCCTCCTTTTCCACCCATTTATCCTGTGGACTTTC
>CANMFV010000207.1 GCA_947496835.1 Flavobacteriales bacterium
CCTTCGAAATAGCTTTTGACCCCCACAACATGAAAACAACACCTGTTTTTTTCTCATTTATTGTTTGAATAACGGTATCTGTAAATTTCTCCCATCCTAATCCTTTGTGGGAATCAGGCTTGCCTTCCTCAACCGTTAAGACTGAATTCAAAAGTAAAACTCCTTGTTCAGCCCAGCGTGCGAGATTGCCGTTTTCAGGCAGAGGAAGTCCCAAATCCAATTGAATTTCTTTGAAAATATTTAATAAACTTTTCGGAAATGGTTTGACATCCGGTTCAACTGAAAAACAAAGTCCATGGGCATGGCCTTTCGTAGGATAGGGGTCCTGACCTAAAATTACCACTTTTAACTCATCGAATGGACACAGGTCAAAAGCACGAAAAATCTGAGTTCCTTTTGGGAAAACACTTTCTTTATGTTCTTTGTAAGATAGTCGGACTTTTTCCGTGAGTTGGGAAAAATAAGGCTTCTGGAATTCACCATCCAACTCTACTTTCCAGGATTCATGAATGGCAATACTCATTGTTCTCTGAGATTATTATTTTTGGTTGATAATTGCGGTCCACAGGGTGATTCTCCCTTCGTCCATTCTTGGCCAAATTGGACGCACAATTCCGTTTACTGAGTCAATGCCTAAATAATCTCCAAAGAACACTTTGCTGTTCGGTGTAAATGGCTTTTGTGAAATGGTTTCTTCTTTGAATGTCTTTCCTCCGTCTGAACTTGTTGCCCAAACCACATCTGTGGACTTATCCTTGTGTTTTCGTCGGTCGTAATAAACAAAATGCAGATTCCCATTCGACTGATCAATGCTCATTGATGTTAAAAATTGATGAGTTTTGGTTTCATCCTGATTGACTTTAATCGGACTGGACCAGGTAACTCCACCATCCGTAGATTTCAATAACCAAACATCTGTATTGTCTGAACCGTTTCGTTGGTCACACCAATTCAAGTATAAGGTTCCACGATTTGGACCATTGCTCATATCTGACATCAGAAATGGAAGTCCGTTTGCTCGGTAGAAACCAGGTATCTCTAGATCCCAACCGCCAATTTGTTTTTCCAATTGTTTTTCCTCCGCTAACCAAGTTGTTCCTCCATCCGTAGATTTTTGAAACATAAGTCCTCGTGGGCCAGTCCAAGTAACATAAATCTCACCATTTGAACCCAAAGCAGGAACGGCACCCTCCACTGTGTTATCACCGTCCAAGCAATCACCACCAAATTTAGAAATACGTTTCGGTGTTGTCCAAGATTTTCCGCGATCTAGTGATTTTGAAAACACAATAATGGACGTATCCTTTGGATCGGCAGAATCGTACGCATCGAATTGCGTCCAAGTCATATAAACAACATTCGTTTTCGGATCTATCACTACCCAATGTTTGTCTTGAACCTTCGTGCCATTTGGTTCTGGAAAGGTTCCTGAAGTAAATTTCCCTGTAATGGTTTCGGATGTTTGACACAAAATACGGTCCAAGTGAGTGCCTTTTTGGTAATCTGTCAAGTGAAAATAGTATAAACGTCCAAGTTGATCGTATATCAACACTGGATCGCCATAGACTCCATATGGACTCTCCATCTTTTTGCTTTTCCACGTCAGTCCACCATCAACTGAATAATGGTATCCTTTCAGTACAGATCCAGCTGCGATTTCATTCGGTTTTTTTGGATTGATCGCAATGGAAGGTTCACACTCGTTGTAAGGATATTTGGCACTTACAGGTGGAATCTGAACATTTTTATAAGGACTTTGACCAAAAAACAATTGAGCACTTAATATCAAAAAGTTAACGAAGCCAATAATGAAGGCGTTTTTCATTTAATGAAGTTTTTGTCAATAAAAATTGTTGTTTTTTATATGGATGAATCGTTACTTGAACAGATAAAAGCTTCTCATCTCGCGCAAGCAATAGTTCGCAACTTTCCAAATTATCCATTCCATTCATCATTCCTTCTAGCATCGCTTGATCTACTCTGTAAGCATTACATCCAATGATTTCATCTCCCACACTAATTCCAGCCTCTTCAGCACTAGATCCAAAACGGATTGATTTCACAATCACTTTACCACCCTCTTCTCTCACTGATGCGCCAAATGATGGATTATTCGTTGTAACATCTTGCACATTCAAACCAACCGGACCATAGAACTCTTTATAAGGAATTACTTCCGTTCCATCCACGTATTTCGCAAAGAAATCATCCATATTCTTACCCACAAATTTGGCTAATTCCGCTTTGAATTCTGATTCAGAAAATCCACGTTTAAGGCCTTCGTAGTAGGTTGTATACAATTGTTGCATGAAATGATCCAAGCATTTTTTCCCATCTGAATCCGTAATAATCATCGCATCAATAAGGGATGCTAAAACGGAGCCACGAGAATAATAGGTCATTGTCGTATTTGAACTGTTTTCATTGGGACGGTATGCCTTAACCCAAGCATCAAAACTCGCATGAGCAACAGGTTGTACGCGTGAACCAGGAGTTCCTTCAACATAGTTGATAGAGGATTGTAATTTCGCCAAAAACTCTTCTTCCGTGTAAAATCCTGTTCTTCGTAAAATTAATTCATCGTAGTATGAGGTAAATCCTTCCATCACCCACAAAAGACTGGTGTAATTTTCCTCATCGTATTTGAATGGACCTAATTCGATTGGACGAATGCGCTTCACATTCCATAAATGGAAATATTCGTGAGCCACTAAATTGAGAAAATCAATGTATTGTTTTCCGGCGTAGGTCCAACGGTTCACACTTAACACTGTCGAATTAATGTGTTCAAGTCCACCTTGACCATCAACTACATTGTGTACGATAAATGTGTAGGTTTTATTTGGGTTTTTGCCAATCACAGCAGTTTCTGCTTCAACAATTTTCGCCATATCGCGCTTTAATTGATCCGCATTGAAATTCGACTCTCCGTACATTGCAACGGTATGATTTACTCCCGCAGCGTAAAATTCAAAGATTTCTTGATTCCCTATTTCAATGGGACAATCAATCAATTGATCGTAATTTTCAAAGACAAAACGCTGACCAGTTCCTTTGTTCGTGTTATCAGCTGTCAAGGAAGTGGAAATTCGTTTAAAGGATTCGTGTGGGAAAATAGTCACGGATCCAGTTTGATTCATTGCCTTTTCAACATACATAAATACACCTGATCCACTAACAAATCCATGCGATAAGTCTAAAAAAGGAGTTCGAACAGAAACCTCAAATGAATACACCTCATATTTCACTTGGACATCCTTCGTGTTTTCTGTTTCGATAATCCATGCGTTTTTCGATTTCTTATTCACCTTCAATGGTTTCCCATCCTTCGTAAATGCTTTCACTAAATTGATGTTTTTCGAAAACTCACGCACCAAATAAGAGCCAGGAGTCCAA
>CANMFV010000208.1 GCA_947496835.1 Flavobacteriales bacterium
CCAAATGAAATACGTTGGCAGGAACTGGGGAAAAAGAACACCAATAAGCTAGTAAACATTCTCCTGAACGATCGTTACGAAGTCAAAGGTAAAACCACCTTCAAAGAAGAATTTGTGACGGCAGGTGGCGTTTCCATGACAAACATCGATATTCGCAACATGGAAAGTAAACGCGTTCCAGGCTTGCACTTCGCTGGAGAAATATTAGACATCGATGGAATAACGGGTGGATTCAATTTCCAAGCCGCCTGGACCACTGGATTTATTGCCGGGAAAAATTGCCTTGATTAAAATTCAGCGTTCAATGGCGTACGTGGGAAAGGAATAACGTCGCGAATGTTGGACATTCCCGTTACAAACATCACCATGCGCTCAAAACCAAGTCCGAATCCAGCATGTGGAACAGTACCGAATTTACGTGTGTCCATGTACCACCAAAGTTCTTCAGCTGAAATGTGGAATTCTTCACATTTTTGAAGCAATACATCATAACGTTCCTCACGTTGTGATCCACCAACGATTTCGCCAATTCCTGGGAACAAGACATCCATCGCCGCAACTGTTTTACCATCTTCGTTCAAACGCATATAAAATGCTTTGATTTTCGCTGGATAATCCGTTAAAATGACTGGACAATTGAATTCTTTTTCCACTAAATAGCGCTCGTGTTCACTTTGAAGATCGATTCCCCATTCTATTGGGTATTTGAATTTCTTCTTTTTGTAGTGATTTGAATTCATCAATACATCAATCGCTTCGGTATAGGTTAAACGTTTGAATGGATTCTCAACGACAAATTTCATACGTTCCAACAAGGTCATCTCGTTGCGCTCATTTTGTGGTTTCTGCGCTTGTTCTTGCGCATCGCGTTCACTTAAAAACTTCACATCCTCGGAGCAATTCGTTAAAATGTAAGAACAAATGTATTTTAAGAAATCTTCTGTCAAATCCATGTTGTCCTTCAAATTATTGAAGGCAACTTCCGGTTCGATCATCCAAAACTCTGCGAGGTGACGAGAAGTATTTGAATTTTCCGCTCTAAACGTTGGTCCAAAGGTATAGACTTGACCAAGCGCAGTAGCCGCCAATTCAGCTTCCAATTGTCCAGAAACCGTTAAGTTTACTGCTTTCCCGAAGAAATCTTCTTTAAAGTCAACAGAACCATCTTCATTCAATGGTGGATTTTTTGCGTCCAATGTCGTCACACGAAACATTTCTCCTGCTCCTTCTGCATCAGAACCTGTTATGATTGGTGTGTGTAAATAATAAAATCCACGGTCATTAAAGAACTGGTGAATGGCAAAAGCAACCGAGTGACGGATACGGAAAACTGCTCCGAACGTATTTGTTCTAAAACGTAAATGTGCTTGTTCCCGCAAGAAGTCCAAGCTATGGCGTTTTGGTTGCATGACTGTTTTTTGAACCTCATCTGGATGTGCATCACCTAATATTTCGATGTGTTCCACTTGCAATTCAACTTGTTGTCCTGCACCTTGAGATTCGACCAATTTTCCAGATAGGGATAATGCTGAAGCAGTTGTGATGCGCTTTAATAAGGCTTCATCCCATTGCTCAAAATCAACGACAGCTTGAATATTTGCCATACATGAACCATCATTCAATTGAATGAAACGGTTACTGCGGAAGGCACGTACCCATCCTTTTACATTGATTTCTTCACCTATTTTTAATGGTGAATTTTCAGCTAAAATCTCGGAAATTCGGTATCTTTTCATGGATGCAAAGTTCGTTGATTTCAGCTAAATAGCCGAGTACCTACATCAATTCCTCCAAGAAATTCCTAGTTTTTGAAGTTCTTCCTCGGAAACTGTTGGTGGAAAGGCGCCTTTTTCTAGTTTTTCGATGACAAGTTCAGCTACTTTTTGCGCATCTTCCGACGTTCCGAATCCTTGATTTCCTGGTACACCAGGAATCGTTTGTTGGTCGATTATTCGTTTTCCTTTTTCCGAAATGCTATATCCCCATCCCTCTGGTTGTAAGTGAGTGAAAAAAGTAAAGTTTGATGTAGACTTTTGTTTGCTTGATGTGTTATTGTGAAGGTGAGTTTGAGTTTGATTCATACTTTTCTGCTCAATCGGACTACGGTCATTTTTTACCTTTGGTTTGTCCGAACACGAAAAAAGCAAAAACAGGATGGAATGAATCAGAATCAATCGCATTTCACAAATGTTTTTTGGGTTGGAACACCGTTGATTTCACAGCTAAAGACGTAGGTACCCGATCTCCAGTTTGACACATCCAGGGAAAATTGCTGGTGAGCTTCAGATTCTGACGCCACTTGTTTTCCATCCATGGAATAAAGGACGATGTTTATCATTGTTTGTTCAGACTGAACCATCAATTGATTTTGAACAGGATTAGGGTATAAATTAACGTTGACCGTTTCAGCTGAGTTTAATCCTGCTGTTCCGGAATACGCCCAAAAATCTTCTAAAAAATTTCCGTTATATCCTGAACCCAAGTAGGAAACACCATTGATGTAAAAGGCAAAGGCATTTTTTCTTCCTGGCGCAGGTAAATTAGCACGTTGAACCCAAGCATTCAAGTAATAATTGTATTCGTAAAGGTCGTTATTAAAGTCTCCGTTGATGTCCTCCCCTGTTCCTAAATAAGCAACGGGGAATGCTCCCCAAGCAACCGCACCAGCGCGTGCTGTGCCAGGAAAAGTTGCCTTGTCAATCCATGTGTCTGATTGAAAATCGTACATCCAGAGATCATTTTTAAGCGTGCCATCGTCACCTGTTCCGACAAAGCCGAATCCGTTTAATTCAAATGCAACAGCATCGCGTCTTGCTGTACCTTCAAAATCCGCCACTTGTGTCCATGTGTTCGTTCCCGGATTGTAGGAATAAAAATCTTTTTTCAATCCCGTTATGCTCTCCCCCGTTCCAACGTAGGCTAAATTGGCTGAAGTAAAACTCACCGCTTGTCTTCGCGCCGAACCAGAAAAATTTGCTTTTTGAGACCACGTCTCTGTTTGTGGATTAAATTCCCAGAGGTCCTTCATGTAGGCCACTGTTTGTGTTTGCCCTAGACACACATATGCTTTTTGCATATTTTCATGAGACAAAGTAAACGCACAAGCGGAACCACGTTCTAATCCCTCTCCAGAAATGCCGCCGAGTGACACTTGTTCATCCCAATCATCTTGAAAGGGTGAATAGGAATACATTTTACGTTTGAAACCAAACTCATCTAAGCCTCCGATGATTAATCCAATGTTTTGAAAAGCAGTGGCAGCAATGGCCGATTTTGGCGAACCTTTTACTGTGTCGCGTGGATACCAATAGTCCTGTGCGCAATAGTCAAAGGACAAACAAATGAATACGAGTAATAAAAGTTTATGCATCGCCTAGTC
>CANMFV010000209.1 GCA_947496835.1 Flavobacteriales bacterium
ATAGTATGCCAGTGCCGCTCCGTGGTAAAATGCACCATCCTTCACATACGTGATGATTGCTTCCTTTAAGGCGGTGAAGCCCCAGTACCAAGGAAGATTATGACGTCTTTTTAACGATTTCGATTCCTCTGGTGCCATTTAATCGATGAAATTGATACAGAACGATAGTCTCACCGTTGCGCGTTTTAAAATAATTATGGTAGAGTCCACCAACAAAAATACTTCGGATAAATTCTAAGGAAATCGCCTCTTTTGAGGGTGATTCACGGTATTCATCTGGTCGAAATAGGATTGTCTCCTCTCCAATTTTTATACTGTTAACAGGTCCGAATAGTCGCGCTTGTTGAATATTAGAATAATGATAATATAAAAATTCAGGCTTGTATTTTTTACTCAATGTTCCGTTTTTCAGGACGCAAATCGAATCGCAGAGACCAAGAACATCTTGTCCTTCATGGGAAACTAATATGATTGTCGTATTTTCCTCCTCCCGTAATCGGATTAAATGTTCCGTTAATCGTGCACGCAAACGCGCATCAAGGTGCCCGAATGGCTCGTCTAACAATAGAATTTCTGGTTGATCGGCAATTGCACGTGCAATCGCTAAGCGTTGTTGCTCACCACCGGAAATTAAGTGAGCTTTGGTCGCTGAAATTGATTTAAGGTCGAACAAGCGCAATAACTGTTGAACGCGTTTGTCTCTTTTGTGATTTGGTAAATGTAAAATAACTTCGCGTAGGTTTTCCTCTACTGTGTGATAAACATCTAATTTGAAGTCTTGATTTACCATTGCCACTCGTTGAAAACCCGGAATCAATAATTGCTCTACGCGTGGTTGAAGCTGATTTGCAATCATTACTTCTCCAAGGTCTGAATCAATAAGTCCTGCAATGATTTTTAAGAGGGAAGATTTTCCAGCGCCACTTTTTCCAACAAGTCCGAGTATTTCGCCTTGGGCAACAGATAAATTGGCCCGTTTAATAATGGGTTTATTGTAAGATAATTGTATGTTTTTCAGTACAATCATAGACGAATTAATTCTTTTGGAAAGGATTTCGCCGCAATGTAGATTCCAGGTGTAGGATTAGACATTGGCTCGTAATCTTTTAAGAAAATCTCAATCGTATAACTATCAGTCGTTTTATCGAATTTCGCTGACGAAACAATGCTTTCAGAAGCACCAACGAAAACATTCGGTGCATCGGATGAACAGATTTCAAAAAGACGCATGTTTGGAATGTCGAATTGAAAAGTTTCATCGTTTTCATTCATTCCCGCAAGTGGATAAATAACATCCGTTAGTTCTGTAACAGAGGTAACATCACTTGAAATCGATAATTCGTCCTCCCATTCATATTTGATGTTGTCAATGGATTGATTCCCCTCATGCTCTGCATCTGCTAATTCTTGAGAATATAAATCGTTTAATAGGTATATGTGTATCTTACAGCTCATTTTTTATCGTTGTTTTTTTCTATTTCGTTCACTTTGAATGCGGATGGCATTAATTCAGGAACAAGTTTAAGAATTAAAGGGAGAAGTAGACTTCCTCCCGGCAAAAGAAATAGTGCTAAAGAAGGCATTGTTTTAATCAAGTCTAGAAATTGTTTGCGAACTTGCTCCTTTTCTTCTATGCTTAACTCTTCTTTGGTTGATTTCTGAATCAAGGACATTAGTTCCTTACTTTCACGCATTTCTTGAACCAATTTATCCTTGTTCCGTCCTAAAATGCGAATCCAACGCTTGCTAAATGCCTTAAAAACATAACCGGTTTCTGTTTCGGATTGAAAAACAAGAATTTCATTTTGGTTTTGAAGCATGTATGCATTACACATTTCGATGGATTCTTGAATTTCTATCGTCGATAAATCAAGCGCATGACCGAGGGAAGTTAATTTCTTTTGTTCATCTTCGTTTGGCTGATGGGTTCCTTGAATAAGAAAAAGTCCTAGCTCGACTGTGAATTTTGAAAGTAGTTTGTCGATAACTCGTTCTTTCTTTAGAACGCGCAAGGTGATACCGGTCAAAATCCGATTTTCAAAACGGTTTTTTTTTGATTTTTCTAATTCTGTCGAAGCTAAAAAGTGCCAAAGCACACGTTGTTCCTTGTCCTCAGCATTATCATCGGTATATGCGGCAAAAATCACACCGTTCAATAACGAACTTGCATAATCAGCATAATGACGAGAAAAGGATTGAACTTGTCCTTCTAAAAAAGCGCGGTATAAAACGATGTCTAGAAAAATAAAAGCGTTTGATAAATGATTTAACCAATAATTTGCTCCAAAAAAAGTACTTTTCACCTGAATACGGTGAGCTAAAATTTCCTCGATACTTTGGTTATTTCTTCCCGTGAAAATCCGATCAAACCATGCAAAAACACCACCATCTTTCGTGTTTCCATAAAATTGGATGAGGTTTTCTATAAATGCGTCTTTGTCAAATTCACCCCTGTTTTTTCGAAGGTAGGTGAATAACAAGGTTTCAAATAACAATAATTTTAGCTTTTCATCACTCGTGTATTTCGATGAATCAAGTTGATTTGAGAACAGCAGATGCAGGGCATTTCCATAGACTAGTCCAGTACGGTGAGAAACAAAGTGTGTTATGTCGGACTCTTTGTTTTGAATGAGCTCTAAATCCAAAGAAATAATGCCTTTTTCAACTAATTGAAAAAACTTTGGAATCCAATTCTTGGATCCGGGAGATATGCTGTTTTTAAGGGAGGACATAGCGTGCGGCAAGTCCAAAGTTCCATCCCAAACTAAAGCTAGGAATTATTTGTAAGTATGGACCTGACTCAAAAGAGAAGGTAAATGGGTAATCAGGAAGTTTGTATTCTGCTCCAAGCACGCTATTTACACCGAACATCAATCGATCGTTGGATGAATTTTGCAAGATTGGATTTCCAGAAACGATGCCAAATCCAGGTCCCGCACCAAAGTAGTAATCGATATCGTCTACTAAATTATATTGCCATTCGTAATTCCCTTGCATCCAAACATAGTTTGAATTACCGCCTAAACTTAGCTCAACTGCGTTACTCGCATTCATGAAATGTTTCGCGTTAAGCTGGGAATACCCAATATTCGCGAACCTAAGTCCAATTGAATTCGAATAGCGTTGCGCGAAGATATTTAAAGAGAAAAAAAGACTGAATAGAAGAAGCGAAAGTTTCATATTTTTTTTTACAAAGTTACAATTTGCCAGCAAGAGTGAACGCGATTTTTTTTGCTAAAATAACACTTCCATCAGTGGCGAAAACTTCCACTAGAAGTATGTATATTCCAATGGGAGATTTTGCTTGATTTGCATTTACGCCATCCCAGGTAAAAAATCCAGTTGTACCTATTAATTCATTGGAAAATAGACGTTTTA
>CANMFV010000210.1 GCA_947496835.1 Flavobacteriales bacterium
ATTGGGACGGGCATGGTCACTGCACCGACTCCACCAATATATTGGTATAAACTCATTCCAGCTTCTTGAGCTGCTGCACGAGCAATCGCAAGAGATGTACCTAAAATAGCATTGGCACCGAGTTTTGATTTATTTGTCGTACCATCAAGATCAATCATGATGCGATCCAATCTTTTTTGATCGAAAACATCTTCACCTTGTAGCGCTTCGTTAATGAGTGTATTGACATTTTCCACTGCTTTTAATACGCCTTTTCCAAGGTAACGCGACTTATCTCCGTCACGAAGTTCAACTGCCTCATGAATTCCCGTAGATGCGCCAGAAGGCACCGCTGCACGTCCTAGTATGCCATTACTAGTAAACACATCCACTTCGATTGTTGGGTTTCCGCGTGAATCTAAAATTTGTCTTGCGTGAATATCAGTAATGTAGCTCATCTTATGATTTAAATTGGTTCATGTTATCAATAAATTGATCGAATAAGTAGCGGGAGTCATGTGGTCCTGCAGATGCTTCGGGGTGATATTGAACGGAGAAAACTGGTTTGTTTTTTAATTCAATCCCTGCTATTGTTTGATCATTTAAATGAACATGAGTTACCATCACTTTATCTTGGGATTCAATACTTTCTTTAGAGATAACAAAGCCATGATTTTGAGTTGTGATTTCTCCTTTACCTGTTTTCAAGTTCTTAATCGGATGATTAATCCCACGGTGACCATTAAACATTTTTTCTGTTTGTAATCCTTGGCTAAGTCCTAATATTTGATGTCCGAGGCAAATACCGAAAACGGGTTTTCCTGAATCTGCTAATTCTTTAACGAGTGAAATTGAATTTGTCATTACCGATGGATCACCAGGGCCATTGGATAACATGTATCCGTCAGGTTGGAAAGAATCCATTTCTTCTTTTGTAGAATTAAGTGGGAAAACTTTCACATGGCAACCTCTATCTACAAGGCAACGAATAATATTTTTCTTTACTCCGAAGTCAATCAAAGAAACACGGTTCGTTGGGTTTTCAGGTTTTACTTCAAATGCTTCTGTTGTTGAAACGCTTGAGGATAGTTCTAAACCTTCCATAGAAGGGATTTCAGACAATTTTTGTTTAAGAACATTTATATCCATCTCCTCCGATGAAATAATTGCGTTCATTGCACCTCTATTTCTTATGTGACGCACTAATGAACGGGTATCGATATCAGAAATTCCAACAGTTCCATTTCGTTCCATTAATTCTTGAAGTGATTCATTGGCTGATGTTCTCGAATATCCGTTTGAAAACTTTTTTGTTACGAGTCCTGCAATTTTGATGGAATCAGATTCAATCTCCTTTTCGTGCACACCATAATTTCCTATATGAGCTGTGGTCATAATGAGAAGTTGTCCTACATAGGAAGGGTCGGTAAAAACCTCTTGATATCCGGTCATTCCTGTATTAAAGGCGATTTCACCTCCCGTAGTTCCTATTTTCCCAATAGCGATTCCTTCAAATACGGTACCGTCTTCAAGTACTAAAATTGCTGGTTGATTTTGTTGCATGAATAAATTTTAGTCAAAATTAGAAACTCTAGGTCAAACGAGCTCACCTAAAACAAAAAAAGGCGGATAAAATCCGCCTTTTTTTATTAACAAAATGTCAATTTATGCTTTTTCTTCGCTGTTTTCTGTTTCGTCTGCAGCTGGAGCTTCTTCGATGGTTTCTTCAACAACTACTTCTTCAACTGGAGTTTCCTCAACAATTGCTTCAACAACCGGAGTTTCTTCAATAATTGCTTCTTCAACAACTACCTCTTCAACTGGACTTACTTCTTCAGCAACAACTTCTTCTGTAGCTTCGGTAACATTTTCTACAACAACATCATCTTCTGCTGTTACTTCAGTTGATTCTGTTACTTCAACAGCAACATCACCTTCTTTTTTAGCACCTCCACGACGAGAACGACGTGTAGTTTTCTTAGCGCTATCGTTGTTGTATAATTCGTTGTAATCAACCAATTCGATCATACACATTTCCGCGTTGTCACCTAAACGGTATCCAGTACGAATGATTCGTGTATATCCACCAGGACGATTAGCAATTTTCGGTGCTACTTCGCGGAATAATTCAGTTACCATCTCTTTATTTTGAAGGTAAGAGAATACAACACGACGAGAGTGAGTCGAATCTGTTTTTGCTTTCGTTAAAATCGGTTCTACAAAAACGCGTAACGTTTTTGCTTTGGCGATTGTAGTGTTAATACGCTTGTGTTCGATTAATGAACAAGCCATATTTTGAAGCATTGCTTTGCGGTGGCTTGTTTTTCTTCCTAAGTGATTTATTTTATTTCCGTGTCTCATGACTAAAATTTCTAATCTTTGTCTAATTTATATTTCGCAACATTCATCCCGAAAGTTAATCCTTTGTTATCCACTAAATCTTCCAATTCAGTTAATGACTTCTTACCGAAGTTTCTGAATTTCAATAAGTCAGATTTCGCATAAGAAACAAGGTCTCCTAATGTTTCAACATCAGCAGCTTTCAAACAGTTCAAGGCACGTACAGATAAATCCATATCTACCAATTTAGTTTTCAATAACTGACGCATGTGAAGAGAAGTTTCATCGAATTCTTCTGATTCAGCTTTAATTTCACTATCCAATGTTATGCGCTCATCAGAGAACAACATAAAGTGATGGATTAAAATCTTAGCAGCTTCTTTCAATGCTTCTTTAGGGTGAATCGAACCATCGGTTTTAATGTTGAAAACCAATTTTTCGTAATCTGTTTTTTGTTCTACACGGTAGTTTTCTATTGTGTATTGAACATTAACGATTGGAGTGAAAATTGAATCAATGGAGATTGTACCAAATGAAGCGTTCGCTGTTTTGTTTTCCTCTGCAGGAACATAACCGCGACCTTTAATGATTGTTAATTCCATTTCAATTTTAACCGACGTTTCCATGTTGCAAATCACTAAATCAGGATTTAAAACTTGGAATGCGCTTGTGAATTTACCGATGTCTCCAGCGGTTAATTGGTTTTGTCCACCAACTGAAACGATTACGGTTTCAGAATCTGTACCATCTATTTGACGTTTGAAACGAACTTGCTTCAAATTCAATACGATTTCAGTGATATCCTCAACCACACCTTTCAACGTAGAAAATTCGTGGTCTGCACCCTGAATTTTAATAGAAGAAATTGCAAATCCTTCAAGCGAAGAAAGTAGAATTCTTCTTAAGGAGTTACCTACAGTGATTCCGTATCCAGGTTCAAGTGGACGAAATTCGAACTCTCCGTTGAATTCATCGGAGTTGAGCATGATAACCTTATCTGGTTTTTGAAAATCCAATATTGCCATTTTCTATCGCTTAGGTTTATTTAGA
>CANMFV010000211.1 GCA_947496835.1 Flavobacteriales bacterium
AGCAATTGCAAGAGCCTATGTTGAACGACATTCCACTTCCGAAAGAAAGCTCAAACCTTCTTCAAGGTGAAATGGGCATCCAAAGTCAAGAAGCAGGAGAATCTGCACTAGAGATTAAGCACGAAGATGAAATCATCCGTTTAATGGTGAAATACGGTACGCGTGAGGTGCTGATTAAGGAAGTTGGAAACGAGGATAAATCAACTAGTGTGATTGAACTGATTATTCAAGAAATTGAAAGCGATGATTTACGCATCGACCACCCGCTTTACCGTGAAATGTATGGCTTGTTCATGGATGGTGTCAAGGATAATACACTCTTATCCGCTTCGTACCTCAAACGAATAGAAAATCAAGAAATTGTGGCATTTGTTAGCGATTTAGAGAGCGATGACAGTGAATTAAGTTATAATTGGGTCGGGAAGTATAACATACATACGAAATCAGAATCGGACAATTTGTATGAATCAGTGATGAACGCTATTTATCACTTTAAACTCACCAAAGTAGAGCAACACATTCAAGGATTGCAGCGTGAATTGAAGGATAAAAATCCTCAAGGTGAAGATTTAATCTTATTGTTGTCGGAGCAAATGGTTTATGCAAAGGTTCGAAAAGAGTTTTCTGAAAAATTAGGGAGGATTATCACACGTTAATATGCTAAGCACGACACTTTTCCATATTGGTCCGTATAAAATTTGCTTTTGGAATTTGGTCTTTTTGACGCTCATTTTCTTAGTTGCTGCCATTTTGCGTCGAATCGTTCATCGCTTGTTAAAACGCTACGTTAAAACCGCTCAAATCAACCTTGAGGGACGTCAATTGGCTTGGTTGAAGTTATTGAGTCAAAGTGTTTATTTGTTGGCGATTTATATAGCGGTTTTAAGCTTTAAGTTTAACAACCAGAACGTAACATTCAAAAAATTTCTCACCTATAAATTCATTGATTTAGGTGCGATAAAAATTGACTTCGCTGATTTATTAATCATCGTTTCTGTATTTTTTGGAGCGCGTATTCTTGTCAATTTGAGTAAGCTGTATATCGGACGGAAATTCAAGCGAAATACGAATTATGATCCGGCATCGGAATATGTTTACATTCAAATCGCGAAATACGTCATTTATGTATTTTCTATCTTATTTTGCTTTCAATTGCTCAGTATTGACCTTGTCATTATCCTTACAAGTTCAGTCGGACTTTTAGTTGGAATTGGATTAGGTTTACAAGATGTCTTTAAAGACATGATTGGGGGTGTTGTTTTATTGGTTGAAGGTAATTTACGTGTGGGGGATATCGTTGAAATTCATGGCTCCTCTAAAAATTCACAGAAATCATCCGATGCCATCGTTGCAAAAATCTTGAAAATTAGTGTTCGAACGACTCAAATTCAAACCCGTGAAGGTAATGTACTCATCATCCCAAACACACGTCTTACGCAAGAACAAATTGAAAACTGGAGCCACGGTTCCGAATTGACACGATTTAAAATTAATGTAACAGTCGATTTTGGTGCAGATATAGAATTAATCAAACGATTGTTAGTTCAGGCAGCAATGGCACATCCCAAAGTGAAAAAAAACCATCCTGTCTTTGTGAGTTTAGCAGATTTTGGTGAAAATGGCTTAGGCTTAGAATTGATTTTCTGGGCAGACCATTCTTGGGATATCGATATTTACAAGTCGGAAATCCGTTTTGAAATTGATCGATTATTTAGGGAATATAAAATAGCTATTCCATATCCGCACAGAACGATAAGTCAAGCTAAATTAGTCTCTGAGTAAATGCAAGTAACGCTGAATGGTGTTTTCAATTCCTAAATAAAGGGCGTCAGAAATCAGCGCATGTCCTATCGAAACCTCGTCTAATTGACACACAGATTGTTTGAAAAACCGCAAGTTTTCTTGACTTAAATCGTGTCCAGCATTGATTTCTAATCCAATCGATATAGCGAAGTCAATCGCATCAATGTAGTGCTCTATTGCAGCAGTAGGGTCTTTTGTGAACTCCTCTGCATATGGACCTGTATAAAGTTCAATGCGATCAGCTCCCGCTTTTTTCGCGAGTTCAATCAAATGTTTGTTTGGTTCAATAAAAAGGGAAGTTCGAACACCTTTTGAAGAAATCTCTTTCAGTGTTTCGCTCAGGAAAGATTGATGTTTCTCAGTGTTCCAACCCGCATTTGACGTGAGAACATCCGGTCCGTCAGGTACTAACGTCGCTTGGTGTGGACGAATATCTGAGATTAATGTCAAATAACGTGCATCCGGATATCCTTCTATGTTATATTCGGTGGAAACTACTTTAGCCAATTCATAGGTGTCTTGTGTGGTAATGTGCCGCTCGTCTGGACGCGGATGAACAGTGATTCCTTGTGCGCCAAATCGCTCACAATCCATAGCGAATTGAACCACACTAGGCATTTGTCCGCCTCGAGCATTTCGAAGCGTCGCAATTTTATTGATGTTTACACTTAGTCTTGTCATGGCACAAATTTTGACGTACAAAAGTAACAACTCTGAAAGGATTTTACTACTTTGGCGACGCGTATGAGAGCAATTGATTTAATTACAGACGAAATACCACCCCTAATCCATACGGATTCAGGTGAAAAGGCCTTGAGCTGGATGGAGGAATTTAAAGTTTCTCACCTTCCCGTGCTTAAAAACGGCAACTTTGTTGGGGTTGTTTCGGAATCAGATATACTTGATCACCTCAATTTAGATGAAAATTTAGATCGCTTATTTCAACATTTGCCGCGCCCGTTCATTTTTGGTCAAACACATATGTACGATGTCATAGCCAAAATGGCAGAGTTTAAATTAAGTGTCATTCCTATTTTGGATCAACAAGAAAATTACCTCGGATGCTGCAGTGTTTATCATGTGATGACGCTTATAGCAAATACAGGCAGCATCAAAGAAAATGGCGGTATCCTTGTTTTGGAAATGAATGCAAGTGATTACACATTGTCCCAAATCGCCCAAATTGTAGAAAGTAACAACGCGCGTATTTTAAGTGTTTTCATGACTTCACATTTGGATTCAACGAAAATAGACGTAACACTAAAAGTGAATACGTACGATTTAAGTAGCATGATTCGAACCTTTGAACGTTATGATTACTTGGTGAAAGCTTCTTTTCAAGATGGAGACGGAGATGAAGACATGCAATGGAGGTATGATACATTAATGCAATACTTAAAACTGTAAGCATGAAAGTAGCCATCTACGGTAGAAAGATTAATAAGCAATCAAGTGCATTCTTCCTAGAAGTGTTAAAGCACATTGATGATTTTGGCTGGAAAGCAATATTGGAGGAAGAACTGAAAGAGCAACTTGTTGCGAAAGCAGGAATTTCTACTTCTTAT
>CANMFV010000212.1 GCA_947496835.1 Flavobacteriales bacterium
AATTTATCTAACGCATATTCTTTCGCATTATTTGTTTCTAAGGCAAATCCAACTACTTTTTGTTGAATTGATCGGTTATTTGATGCCCAAGAAAGAATATCAGGGTTTTTCACAAGGTGCAGGGAATGATCATCTGCTGTTTTTTTGATTTTCTGCTTTGCCACTTGCTCCGGACGATAATCAGCTACAGCTGCACTAAATATTCCTAATTCACACGTTTTCCAGTTTGCCTGAACAGCTGCTAACATATCTTGTGCGGATTGCACTTTAATCAGGGTTAGATTTGGATGCGTTAGTGACAGTGTTGTAGGTCCACTAATCATTAGAACTTCATTGCCTTTAGCCAAGCAAGCCGCTGCTAATTCAAAGCCCATTTTTCCACTGGAATGATTTCCAATAAAACGAACTGGATCAATCGCTTCATATGTTGGACCGGCAGTAATTAAGATGTGCTTTGTCGCTTTCGGGTTGGTCAATTGAAAAAAATCCTGAAGGTAAAGCGCAATATTTTCGGGCTCTTCCATGCGACCTTGTCCTTCTAGTCCACTGGCAAGAGCACCATCCGTTGCCGGAATAATAGAAACACCGTCTGCAAGCAACGCTTCCATGTTTCGTTTCACTGTTGGATGTTGGTACATGTCTAAATCCATTGCTGGCGCGATGATTGTTTTTCCCTTCATGGAAAAATACGTTGCAAGCAAAAGATTATCACAGATTCCACTCGCCATTTTAGCTAGTGTGTTAGCTGTTGTTGGAGCAATGATGAATACATCTGCCCAAAGAGCTAATTCAACGTGATTGGACCACTCTCCTGTTTTCTTATTCCAGAATTCAATGTGAACTGGATTTTCAGATAAGGTAGATACAACGAGGGGACTGATAAAATCAGAAGAGGCAGGAGTCATGATTGCTCTGACTTCTGCCCCTTGTTTTTTTAATATTCGTATGAGGTAAGCAATTTTGTAAGCTGCAATACCTCCTGAAATTCCTAGAAGGATGCGCTTTCCCTGCATTACTCTTTTTCTTCTGGTTTGCGCATGTAGATTTTGTCGTCCAATAACTCTTGCGTAGCAATAGCAGTTGGTTTCGGCATTTTCTCGTAATGCTTCGAAATCTCAATTTGCTCACGGTTCTCGAAGATCTCTTCAAGGTTATCCGTTGTAGAAGCAAATTCTTGTAATTTTTGCGTCAACTCTTCTTTTACTTCAGAAGAAATTTGATTGGCGCGTTTGGAAATAGCCACCAAAGATTGGTAAATATTCCCTGTTTTTTCCTCCATGCGAATGGTATCACGCGTGATGGTAGATTTTTCTGCTGGTGTGTTTTTATAACTCATAATTCACTTTTCAGTTGTTGTTTTCGCTTAGCTTTTCGACATACGCATTCAATTCTTTTACGTATTTGGACGCTGGATAGCGAGTTGCAAAGGTACGGAATCTTTCGTTAGTTTGATCTATTCGTTCAGATTTTTTACTATCGATGCTATTGACGGATAAAAAATAGGAATTTTTCACTACTACATAGTTTATTTCTTCAGAATAAGTTGATTTCCCGTGCGCTTCCAAAAACAATTCACCAGATGTAACTGACGCCTTATAATTCTCCATTTTATCATAGAGTTTGACTTGGTCATATTGCTTTGTTTCCAATTTAAATTGTAATTTATCAATGATGGTGTTACAAGAATCAATCAAATAAGACTGTGGATACCGGTCAATAAACTGTTGAACATTGTTAATGGCTAGTTCAGTTTCGGTTTGATCTAAGGTATGTTCCGGTGAATTTTTCACGCTACACAATGCGACCATGAATAACACTTCTTCGTTTTTCACACTGTAGGGAAATCGTTGCATGTACGCATTATAGTAGTATTGTGCCATGTAATAATCCTCCACTTGAAAATAACTTTTCGCCAATCGGTAATAGGACAATTCACCTTCCGCGCTTTTTGGGGAATGCTGATAAATCTGCTCGTATAACACAATTGCTTTTTCGTACTGCTTCGTGTCATATAGCTTATTCGCTAACTCGTATTTTACCGCAAAGTCGTCTTGTTTAACCACTTGATTGTAATTCGAACAAGCAGCTAAAACGAAGATTGAAACGAAAAGGAAAATCAGTATTTTTTTCATTATTTAATTCTTAAACTTTTACCAGCCTGCAATACACTTGATGGTTTTATTCCATTTAATTCACACAGTTTTGAAACGGTTGTTTTGTTTCTATCTGCAATTTCTGTTAACGAATCACCGGGTTTTACGCGGTAGTATTTTAGTTGAGATGTCCTCACTGGAGCCGGCGTTGGATTGGTTGCAGCAATGGTTCCATCTGGTTGGTTTTCATAATAATCCGTTGGTTTGGCTCCCGGCCTGAACAAACCTTTATGAACCATCAAGTTTTCATCTTTCATTATTTTCTTGTCGAAGTCAATTATTTCTTCAGGATTCATCGGAACATCGTAAAAACGAATTTCAAAATGCAAATGTGGTCCAAAGGAATGTCCTGTGTTGCCTCCAAGTCCAATTGGATCACCTGATTTTACGTTTTGATCAGGGTATACCAACAATTTACTTAAATGCGCGTGGTATGTTTCTAATCCATTAAAATGGCGTAAAATCACAAGATTCCCAAATCCACCGTCGTTAAATTTAGCGTACCTTACTTTTCCGTTCCACGTAGCATAAACAGTGTCCCCTACGTTTAATCCAATGTCAATTCCGTTGTGGTATCTTCCACTACGGAATCCATATCGAGAAGTCACAATTCCTTTTCTTGGCATGGTGAATTCTTGGTTTTGCTCATCATTCACACACAACCAGATGGTGTCTTTCAACTTTGATAAATCATTTTTTGTCCCAAAACAAACTTCATTATTCCATGTCAACGAATAAGGCGAATCCTGTTCATTGGTCATGATTTTATGAATTCTTGGGTTCATGACACCATCAAACTGAAATGGATTATAAAGTGCCCATGTTTTATTCGAATACAAAATCACTTTACCAACTTCGGTATCCACCGTATCTAAAGCACGCTGCGCGAAAGCTTGTGAACAAAAGCAGGTAATAAAAATGAAGGTATGTAAAATAGATCGATTCAAACTAAAAGAAAATAAGGAAATCAAAGATAGTGAATTCCTTTTACATTGCTCGGACATCCATTATTTCAATGTTGTAAAACACTTGTTCATTCGGCTTTACTAAATCCGCATAACCCCGAGAACCATATGCTTGAGGAGCATCCAATATGATAAAATAACGCTCGCCCTTTTTCGCGTTTTTCATGATTCTTCGCAATCCAGGAACAATTGTTTTTTGTCCAGGAGCGTACTTTAATGGATAATTACCTA
>CANMFV010000213.1 GCA_947496835.1 Flavobacteriales bacterium
CGCAATTGTAGAGATAGCAGGGCAGCAGTTTAAAGTGCAAAAAGACCAGAAGGTTTTTGTACATCGTTTGGCAGCAGAGGCAGGAGCGAATTTAGAATTCGATCGTGTATTGTTGGTTGACAATGATGGCAAAATCACTCTTGGCGCCCCAGCTATAGAAGGTGCAATCGTTACCGCAACGGTAATTGACCACGTGAAAGGAGACAAAGTTATTATTTTCAAAAAGAAACGTAGAAAAGGTTACAGAAAAAGAAACGGTCACCGTCAGCAGTTTACTGCAATTACAATTACAAATATTAAAGCATAATCATCCTGAATTCAGGAATAATATAGAGAAACCATGGCACACAAAAAAGGAGTCGGTAGTTCGAAAAACGGTCGTGAATCACATAGCAAGCGCTTAGGTGTGAAAATTTTTGGTGGACAAGCAGCAATTTCTGGTAACATTATTGTTCGTCAGAGAGGAACGCAACATCACCCAGGTAACAATGTTGGAATTGGAAAAGACCACACATTGTTCGCTTTAACGGATGGTTTAGTAGAATTTCGCAAGAAAAAAGACAATCGTTCATTTGTATCTGTAGTTCCATTTGAAGCTGCAACTGCATAAGAGTAGATTATACTATTGAAAAGACCGCAATTGCGGTCTTTTTTTTTGCTCAATGGTTTCCTTCATACTCTATTCTTGAAGTAAATTAAGTACCTTTATTCAAACGGAAAACATGAACCTTACCCGAGCGCAACGTTACCTATTGAGTCTTTGTTCAGGAATACTTCTGAGCATTTCCTTCCCTTTTACAGGAAGCATAACACCCCTCGTTTTCATTGGCTTTGTCCCGCTTTTGTTTCTATCAGAAGACCTAGAAGTAAAACCTAAAGGTGGATGGTATTTGTTTGTCCATACTTATTTTGCTTTTCTGATGTTCAATTTAGGGACAACATGGTGGGTAGCGAATTCCTCCTTCGTTGGCGCTCTTCTAGCTTTTGTCGTTAACACGCTATTGATGTCGCTCACGTTCTTACTTTTTCATTTGGTGAAAAAAACGATCAGGACAACTTGGGCTATTTGGACCCTCCTCCCTATTTGGATCAGCTTTGAATACTTTCATTTGAACTGGGACTTATCCTGGCCCTGGTTAACACTTGGAAACTTTTTTAGCATTCGAACATCGTGGATTCAATGGTACGAATACACTGGTGTTTTTGGCGGAAGTATCTGGATTTTAGTTGTCAATATCTTCATGTTTCTTTGGATTCGCTCAAGATGGATTAAGAAAGAGAAGTTGTGGAATAAGTGGTTGCTAGGCACCTCATTCAGCCTAATTATACCCCTTTTGATTAGTTTTTTGCATTTGCCGCTCCTTACATTTTACAAAGGGGCAGATTTCTACCATGTTGCAGTTGTTCAACCCAATATTGATCCGTACAATGAGAAGTTTGCATTAGGCACAAGTAATGAGCAACAACTCCAACGCTTTTTCACTTTAGCGAAAACGATTGTTGATTCCACCACTGATTTGGTCGTTGGACCTGAGACAGCAATCAGTCAAGGATTTATTGAATCACGCTTGCAAGGACTCCCTTTTTATACATTGATTCAATCGGAGATGAAAAAATGGGGTTCTGCTGAGTTATTGATTGGAGCATCCACTGTGGAACTATTCGACACGAAACATTCCCGTGCAAGTGTGTACATACCTGGCCAAAGAATTTTCTATGAATGTTACAATAGCACGTTATACGTCCCCAAAAAGGGAGAACCATCATTCATTCACAAGTCCAAATTAGTTCCAGGAGTAGAAATGATTCCCTTCTCCAATATATTTCCTTTTCTCGAAGAGTTAGCAATCGAAAATGGTGGGACATCAGGAACATTAGGTATCGAAAAATCGCCAAAAGTTTTTAAATCAGATACAATAATAGCACCCATTGTTTGCTATGAGTCAATTTATGGTGATTTTATTTCGAAACAAGTCAAACAAGGCGCACGCTTTTTAACTGTAATAACCAACGATGGTTGGTGGGGCGATTCACCTGGTTATAAACAACATTTTTCCTTTTCCTCTTTGCGTGCAATCGAAAATAGACGTTGGGTAGTTCGAAGTGCTAATACTGGAAAAAGTGGGGTTTTTAATGAGTTTGGACAAATTCAGAAAGAAACGAAGTACTGGGAAGATGCAGCATTTAAACATTCTATACCGCTATTAAACACCATGAGCTTCTATTCTAAACATGGGGATTATATCGGGGATTTATCCGTTTTACTCCTTACCCTGATAGCTATCTTCGCTATTGTTAAGGTTATATTAAGTAAAAAGAAATAGGTATCTTTGAGTTAATGAAATTTATTCGTTTCTCTCTATTCATACTTAGTTTATTATACAGCGTTGCGCATACACAGGTGCATCACTGGGAAACAATTGTAAAAGACAACAGTTCATGGTACTATCAAGTGCCAACAGCAGCATCTTCGCCTGAATGGATTACACCTTCCTTTACCGTAAATTCATGGTTGCAGGGTAACGGCGGATTTGGATTTGGTGATGGAGATGATAATACAATTATTCCTAGTTCTTCGGTTTCAGTTTATACCCGTATTGAATTTAACATCGTAAACATTAATGAAATTGTTGCGATGGCACTCCATTTTGATTATGACGACGGATTCGTCGCCTATTTAAACGGGATTGAAGTTGCAAGAAATGGTCTATCTGGAACAGGTCAGCCAACCTACAATCAATTGGCATCGATTTCTCACGAAGCAAAATTGTATCAAAATCAAAATCCCGATCAATACCTGTTTTATCAAAACCAGTTAAATGGAATCCTTGTTAATGGAACGAACGTGTTTTGTGTTGAGGTTCATCATCAGCTCGCGAATTCAACGGACTTTACTTGCCGGAATTTCTTAAGTGTTGGGGTCAACAATCCAAGTAGCACCTACGGGGCTATTCCAAGCTGGTTTGTTCCTCCTTTTATATTGACTAGTTCAAATTTACCCATTGTTGTTGTGGACACCTACAACGTAGACATTCCTGATGAACCAAAAATTGACGGTACCATGGGGATTATTTTCAATGGTGACAATCAAATGAATTACCTATCTGATCCTTTCAATGAATTTTATGGTCAGATAGCCATCGAAAAAAGAGGGTCCTCGTCGAATACATTTCCTATGAAATCATACGGACTTGAAACGCGCGGTCCAGATTCAGTGAATTACAATGTATCGCTGTTCGATTGGCCGAGCGACAATGACTGGATTCTTTATGCACCCTATACGGACAAGACAATGATACGAAATGTTCTAACTTATGATCTTGGACGTCAAATGGGACAATACGCG
>CANMFV010000214.1 GCA_947496835.1 Flavobacteriales bacterium
TGCAACATGCTCCGTGTGTGTTCGTAAAAGATCTTCTAATGCAATCGATTGATTGAACAGCGGCATATATTCCTTGTTTAGCCATTCTGTCCCTAGAGATTTGGGAGCCTCATTCGCGTAAAATGGCAATTCGTTCAATGCGGAAAGTAAGTGTTGATTTATTTCCCCAGCTTTTGCTTTAGCGCCATCGGCATCATATAATAGTCCGCTTGGTTGCATCAACAGATTGGAGGGTAGATTAGCAGGTGCAATATCGAATGCTTGAATGGAATCGTTTTTCTTGAAACTTATATTTGCGAAACCACCAAGATTCAAGAAGGAATCCGCCTCCTCTTTGAATAGTTCGAAGTCTCCAATTGGAACAAGTGGAGCACCTTGTCCGCCTGCAATGACATCTAACGTTCGAAAATCGTTTATGACAGGAATTCCCGTATGAAACGCGATGGATGAACCACAAGCGATTTGATGTGTAAATCCATTTTGTGGCTGGTGAAAAATCGTTTGTCCGTGAGAAGCAATTGCATCAATTTGACTTTTATTCAGGTAATAATTGTCTATAAATTGAAGAACACATTCTGCAAAATACTTACCGAGTTTTTTATCCAAAATGAGCAGTTGTTCAGCGGACATTTTTGTTACTTGGTGAAGTTTCAGCAAATGGGCATCATCGAGCTTGTAGGTACGTGCATGCATTAATTCATAGTGAATTTTATCACCCTGAAATTCAAAAGATACATGAGCAATGTCCAAGCCATCAAGTGAGGTGCCGGACATAAGTCCCAAAATCTCTATTTTATTCCTATTCATTTCTTTCATGCTTGATAGAATTCGATTATTTTTGTTCAAAATTAAAAAATCAATCAACATGAATTTTGAATTGACAGAAGAACAATTAGCAGTAAAGGAAGCAGCAAGAGATTTTGCACAAAATGTTTTGAAACCAGGAGTAATTGACCGCGATAATAATCAACGTTTTCCAGCAGAGGAAATGAAACAACTTGGTGAACTTGGTTTCATGGGGATGATGGTTGATCCAAAATACGGTGGAAGCGGAATGGACACAATGTCTTACGTACTTGCGATGGAAGAAATCTCCAAAGTAGATGCTTCTGCTTCGGTTTGTATGTCCGTGAATAATTCATTGGTATGTTGGGGAATTGAGAAATATGGTTCTGAAGAACAAAAAGAAAAGTTTCTCAAACCATTAGCAACAGGAGAGAAAATAGGTGCATTTTGTTTGTCTGAGCCTGAAGCTGGATCCGATGCAACATCACAAAGTACCACGGCGATAGACATGGGAGATTACTACTTGTTAAACGGAACAAAAAACTGGATAACAAATGGTTCTTCGGCATCAACGTATTTAGTCATTGCACAAACAAACGTTGAACTTGGACACAAAGGAATCAATGCTTTGATCATCGAAAGAGGTATGGAAGGATTTATTGTTGGAGCGAAGGAAGATAAAATGGGTATCCGCGGTAGTGATACACATACCTTACTTTTCAATGATGTGAAAGTGCCGAAAGCAAACCGTATTGGTGTAGATGGATTTGGATTTACGTTTGCCATGAAAGTATTAAGTGGTGGCCGCATAGGAATCGCTGCTCAAGCTTTAGGCATTGCTGCAGGAGGTTTAGAGTTGGCACTTGCATATTCTAAAGAAAGAAAAGCATTTGGTAAAGAAATTTATAAGCATCAAGCTATTGCGTTTAAGTTAGCTGATATGGCGACAGAGATTGAAGCAGCTCGTCTTTTGGTATATAAATCTGCATCAGATAAAGATTCGGGTAGAAATTACGACCAATCAAGTGCGATGGCTAAGTTGTACGCATCAAAAGTAGCGATGGAGCAAACAGTTGAAGCTGTTCAGATACATGGTGGTTATGGTTTTGTAAAAGAGTACCATGTTGAGCGTTTGATGCGCGATGCGAAAATTACACAGATTTACGAAGGAACGTCAGAAGTACAGAAAATCGTTATTTCTCGTGGACTTCTAGCAGAATAATTTACTTAATATACCAATTATGTTAGCTCCCTTCAATCTTCAAAAGTGGATCGATGAAAACAGAGATTTACTGAAGCCACCTGTATCCAATAAGAATTTATACAAGGAGGCAGGAGATTTCATTGTGATGGTCGTTGCTGGTCCAAATGCCAGAAAGGACTATCACTACAATGAAGGTGAGGAGCTATTCTATCAAATAGAAGGAGCTATTACCGTTCGTGTTCAAGAAAATGGTCAAGTGAAAGACGTGATCATTCAGGAGGGAGAAATGTTTTTGCTTCCCGCGAACACGCCACACTCTCCATCACGTGGAGAAAACACCATTGGATTGGTCATCGAACGTGTGCGTAAGGGAACTGATCTTCAAGATGGATTAATGTGGTTCTGCGAAAAATGCAACCATCATTTAAAAACGTACCGTTTTCCGTTAGAAAATATCGAAAAGGATTTTATTCCTAGATTCAAAGAATTTTATGGCTCCGAAGAAATGAGAACATGCAATAATTGCTCTCACGTCATGGAAGTTGACCCGAATTTCGTTTAGAAGAAAGAAATAAACCTTATTGAGGTTGGTAGGTATAACGATATGACTCTCCTGTTTGGAAAATATCTTCCACAATAACTAATTGCTTATTGCGTAATTCTTTGATGCTGTATTCATGCGTCGGTTTTGACGTTGAATCTTCAAAGAAGTAAAGCGCCTCGTCCTTTTCAGCAAACTCCCAACGTCCATTTGAATACTCACCTTGTATTTGCCCAATAGCGTTATAGGTTTTTGACATAGAATATGTCCCATCTTTATCGATGCTCAACTTTGTGGTAAAATCATTGTCAAATGCATTAGTCCCACTAATTGAATAGGCTTTTAATTCCCAATTATTACACAAGCGTTCCTTTCTTGTTAACAATGAAAATTTAGGGCCTTCACTATATTTATTGCAAGAAGATAAGATCAAAGTCGAAATAAAAAGTGCTGTAAGTATGATTCTCATGATTCAGTTTTTTTCAAATGTACTAAACAAACCGCAATTTTCATCATAATCTTTGTAATTTTGTCACATGAAAACGCTCTATTTTATCTTCCTTACGGCGATGCTTTTATCTTGTAATGAAACAAGTGAAAAGTCAGTCCCTGTTTCCGTTAAGAAATCCAAATCAATTTTTGTTCGCTCTAATTGTCAGGCGGATTTTATGGTTGAAGGAATGGTTTGTCAAATGGGGTGTGGTGGATCGATTCGCAAAGAGCTTAAATTGACAGGAGCGGTGGGACGAGTTGAGGTAAACTTTATTGAAGAGCAGAAAGAGCAAAATGTACA
>CANMFV010000215.1 GCA_947496835.1 Flavobacteriales bacterium
AATTCATGTGAGACATACCCCAGGACATGCGCCCGGACACGTTGTCTATTACTTCGAAACAGACAAATTTATCATCAATGGTGACGTGCTGTTTAAAGGAAGTTTTGGACGCGTGGATTTACCCGGAGGAAATATAGAAACCTTAAAATCTTCCATTTTTAACATTCTTTTCCAATATCCGGATGAAACAACCGTTTATTGTGGACATGGTCCAGAAACAACGATTGGACAAGAAAAAAGAACGAATTACATCCATCAATTTTAGGATTTTGATTATAGGAATTAACGCGCGAAACATTCTCGGCTCCAAAATGGAAGGTTTTGGAAATTACTCCTATGAACTTGTAAAACGCATCACTGTAAATCATCCGGAGCAATCGTTTGTTTTATTCTTTGACCGCCTTGTTGATCCGAAATTTGTCTTTCAAAGTAATGTCAAAACAGTGGTATTATATCCACCAACACGGCATCCCTTTTTATGGGTACTTTGGTTTGAATGGAGTTTGAAAAGGGCGATGAAAAAATACCGAATCGATCTGCTTTGGTCACCCGATGGATTTTGTTCTTTAAGTTCCAAGGTGCCTCAAATTGCGACCATCCACGATTTAAACTTCGAACATTATCCAAAGGACTTACCAAGGCTCGTTTCGTTCTATTTCCGTACATTTTTTCCAAAATTTGCTCGAAAAGCGAACCGAATTTTGACCGTTTCAAACTTTTCCAAAGAAGATATCATTCAAAACTATGGGATTTCAAGCACTAAAATCTCTGTAGTTTATAATGGAATCAGTGATGAATTTCGTGCATTAAAAAAAGAAGAAATCACCGAAATACGTCAACAATACACGAATGGCAAACCTTATTTTCTCTTTGTTGGCTCACTTCATCCAAGGAAAAATATCAAACGTTTGGTTGATGCCTATGTCGAATTCAGTTTGACTAACTCCGAAATCGATTTAGTCATTGTTGGAAATGCCATGTGGAAGCAAGAAGAATTCAATCTTTCAAATGAAACCAAAGCTCGCGTTCATTTTCTTGGACATTTATCAACAAAGGAATTAAGTCGCGTAACAGGAGCTGCATTTGCCTTAAGTTACGTTCCCTATTTTGAAGGATTTGGCATACCATTAGTTGAAGCCATGCGCTGTGGCGTACCAATCATCAGTGCTGACGGGAGTTGTTTACCAGAAATCGCAGGAGATGCGGCTATTTATTGTGATCCTTTTTCAGTAAAAGATATCACCGAAAAAATGAGACAATTGGCTGACGATTCGGCCTTACATTCAAGTTTATCAGAAAAAGCATTGGACCGTTCTTCACAATTCAGTTGGGACCTTGCAGCGAATCAAGTTTGGGAGGTGTTAGCAGAGAAATAACGTAACTTTGTTAGATAGCCCTGTAGTTTAATGGATAAAATTAGCGTTTCCTAAACGCTCGATCCAGGTTCGATTCCTGGCAGGGCTACAAAAGACAGGGGGAGATTTTTTTTACTTTTTCTTTGTCCAACGATAAATTATTCTTTTCCACCAAGGTATGAAAGGTGTTTCTTCTCCATAATAGGCTGCACTTTTCTCACCATAACCATAACCATAACCATAACCATAGCCGTAACCATAGCCGTAACCGTAGCCATAGCCTTCTTAGAGTCTTCAACATTTTCCTCTGCTTGTTCGATTTTCTCAGTAGGTGTTGCACAACTGAATAGGACTGTACTGACCATCATCATCGCAACGAAGGACATTTTAACTGAATTTTTCATGGGTGTTTTTTAACGCGTAACGATATTGTTACTGCTGGACAAAGGTCTCGTCATTTCAGAGAATTCAGCTTACAGAAAATTTGCTGTTTTTTACAAGAATTTGCGGTGCTAGCAATTAAGGCTGATTCTTCAGAACCAACATAAGCGCCAATAAAAGAAAAAGCACAAGAGAATGCCGTAAATCACATTGTTTAGAAGGAATAGATTCCGAGTGATTAAGGTCCAATACTTTCCTTTGATTACAAGGTAATTCCAATAAAATATAGGAAGAAGCGAAAGTGCAAGTATGTTTGGTATATAAGCAGCTAGACTAACAAGCTTGCTAAATCGATCTACATAGGGTGCTTGAAAGTAAAATATGGATTGATGTGTGCACAAGATAAATACGTAAAAACTCAGGACGAATCCAAGCAGGAAAAGCAGCATCTTAACGTAGTTGTATTGGTCCTTTTGTCGAATGAAACTCGTCAAAAAATAAAGCGCTGAGCAAAACAAAACGAAGGAAAAAGCCATTATCGTCCACATGATCCATAACGTGTTTTTCGTTGTTTTATAGCTGCCTAATTTTTCAAATTCTGCGTTTTTTGAAAACAAAGATTCCACCGAAAGAAGGTGATCACCCTTTTGTAATTCCTGTGTTAAATCAAAGGTTTTATTTCTTCGGTAGTCATGGTAAAAATAAAGGTGTATTTTTCCATCGTTCAAATTCCAAATAGACGTTAACAAGGTTCCATCACCTATTTTTGGTCTGCACACATGCATGGAATCAGACAAGGAACGTAAAAAAAGAAGCGTCGTATCTTGCTTCAATTTTAACAATTCAATTCCTTTGCGGTATCGATCGAGTTTTAATGCTGATTTCTGCGATGTAATGGATGGGCAAAAATTGGATAGAACATAGGCACTTTTAGTCCCAAATTGAGTGGAATAAGGTTCTACAACGAGGTATTTTCCGGATTTATCGGTATAAATGAGCACATCCTCTATAAAGGTAGAGCGGTCGAATTGACAAACAAACGATTCAACCTCCTCAACTGTTTGACACGAATGTAAAATTTGTTTTAAAAATTCCGTTTGATTTAAAATAGGTTTGAGTCTTCCATGCGTCTTTCGAGCAGGAGTAAAAGATGCAAGCCGAGAAAAGGAAAGTCCAGCTTCATTCATTCCTGACTGCGGTGCGAATCCATGCGAGCCATCAAATCGTGAACCTGTAAATGCTGCACCGTATGCTGTGCTGCGCTTTGTCTCGAACCAAATACGGGGTGTTATTCTCCACGCATCTTCATTGCATCCCACATACGTTTTTCCATGCAAGGTCAATTTATACATGCTACACGAATGACTCGATTCTTTTTTAAAAACAAGGAACAGAAACAGAAACAGATAATTTAGGCTTTTTCTCACCTCGAATTTTTAGTAAAACGAACGAATTTTCCTTGGTTACTAAATCCTTGAAATGCTTTTTCTGTGCGAACAAAGTGCAGTAATTCGTCCTTCATCTGTTGATGTTGTGTAATCGTTGGATGCTTGTCGTACCCATCCGTATA
>CANMFV010000216.1 GCA_947496835.1 Flavobacteriales bacterium
TGTATTTTCAAGCGTCCCACTGACTTCTTTCCATTCCAACCATTCTTTCAATCCGTAAATATGAACATGTTCATTGGACTTATATTTCTCTAATAAAGTCAAAACTTTTGCTTTATCAGTACTCAACACGACATAAATAATGTCATCATTCATGTATTCATATTGTTTGAAGTTTTTCCAAGTTGCCTCGATAATTTTTGCTTTTGACACCGATGATGGTACATTTCTAAAGGCAGTTAAAAACAACTGATCTAGCTTCATATCGACTTCAGATTCTCCTTTAATGAGGACAACGGTTTGATCGACAAAATGGTGATGCACACTCAAAGCCAATTGATCCATGAGGTTCGATGACGAAGGAGAAAGGCAAATAGCATTTGGATTTCCAACAAGCTCACTGTCCTTCATCGCCACAGGAAATGCAACGGTTAATTCATTTTTGCGCGCAAATGCACTTACCACTTCTGCTTCTCGTTGTTGTAGAGGAGAGAAAATAACATCCATGTTTAACAATTCTGGTTTAGCCAAAATCGCCGATAAATTTTCAGTAGCCGACTCGTAATCATACACATGAAAAGTGGCATTTAAACCGAGATGACTCAATGAATCCATGGCTAATTTTGCTCCCATATAATATTCCAATGCCGCATTGGACACAAAACGGTTATATGTTGCTGTTGAATCTAGGTTCAACGGTAAAAAAAGAGCTATTTCAAATGATTTTCTTGCTTGAAACTGCAATTCATCCTTCATTTCCTCTTCTTTTTTAGGTGGGACTGGACGAATTTGAACGAGCTCTACTTTCTCTTTTTTAATGGGGATTTTCACTGTTTGTCCAGGATTTACACGACTTGATTTCAAGTTGTTTAAGGCTTGAAGCTCAGGAACGGGAACCATAAATCGCTTGGAAAGCGTGTAAAGTGATTCTTGTGGCAAAACAACATGTGAAACGATGGCATCAGAGAAGGAGATTTTAAACTTCGCTTGTGCAGCAGGACTCGGTTTGGGTATTTCTTGCTGCCTTACATCTGGTAAGGTTACCATTCGGTCTGTTTGAATCTGCGCCACCGCATTCGGTATGGTTAATCGTTGATTCAACTTCAAACCATTTTTTGCTGTTGGATTATATTTTACAATACTATCCATGGAAACGTCGTACATTTTCGAAACAGCATACAATGTTTCCTTTTCGACTACTGTATGTTTAACCGTTCTTCGTTGAACAGGAATAAAGACGACTTCTCCTGTCGTAAATCCGCGTTCAATACCAGGATTCATGTTCAAGATGTCTTCTGCGGGACACGCATACATTTGCTGAAGACCATACAAATTATTTCCATCAGCAACGGTATGAATGTAACATTTCTTACCTTCTCGTTCTGTAATTTGAGCATATTGTTGTCCATAGACGAACACTGCACTGAACAACAAAAGGAGCAATAAGAATTTTTTCATGTATAGAAGATTATTCCCATTCAATAGTCGCAGGTGGCTTAGAACTAATGTCGTACGTAACACGGTTAATTCCTTTTACCTGATTAATGATCCTGTTCGATATTTTCGCCAAGAATTCATACGGTAAATGACACCAATCTGCCGTCATTCCATCAGTAGACGTAACGGCTCTCAAAGCAACTGCATTTTCGTACGTTCGCTCATCTCCCATCACTCCTACCGATTGAATTGGTAAGAATATTGCTCCCGCTTGCCAAACATCATCATACAATCCATCCTCTTTTAATCCATCAATGAAAATGGCGTCAACATCTTGTAAAATACGCACTTTTTCCGCGCTTACCTCTCCTAATATACGGATTCCAAGTCCAGGACCCGGAAATGGATGACGACCAAGAATACGCTCATCGATTTTAAGTGAACGTCCAATTCTACGAACCTCATCCTTAAATAACAAACGCAATGGTTCTACCACCTGTAATTTCATGTAATCTGGAAGTCCACCAACATTGTGGTGAGATTTTATGGTTTGTGAAGGTCCACCAGTTGCCGAAACGGACTCAATCACATCTGGGTAAATTGTTCCTTGTCCGAGCCACTTTGCTCCTTCCACTTTTTTCGATTCTTCGTCAAAAACATCAATAAATACTTTACCAATAGCTTTGCGTTTTAATTCAGGATCAGTTAATCCACTCAGAACAGCATAAAATTGACTAGAAGCATTTACTCCTTTCACATTCAAGCCCATTCCTTTGTAGGATTCAAGTACAGACTGATATTCGTTTTTGCGAAGAAGTCCATTATCAACAAAAATGCAATGTAGATTTTCACCAATTGCTTTGTGTAAAAGAACTGCCGCAACAGATGAATCCACTCCACCTGAAAGTCCAAGAATAACCTTATCATCACCTAATTGATCACGTAAACGTGCGGTTGTTTCATCCACAAAAGAATCTGGTGTCCAATCACACGCGCAATGACAAATATCAACAATGTAATTTTGCAAAAGAATCTTTCCCTCTGTTGAGTGATATACTTCTGGATGGAATTGTATCCCGTAAGTTTCTTCACCTTCAATATGGTATCCAGCAATTTCTACATCAGATGTACTCGCAATGATTTTATAGTTGCTTGGGATTTTTTTAATGGTATCTCCATGGGACATCCATACTTGTGAACCATTCGTCATTCCTTTTGTCAGGATATGACTTTCGTCCACATATGATAAATGAGCACGACCATATTCTCGAATACTTGAAGGCAAAACTTCACCTCCAAAATGATGGGATAAATACTGTGCCCCAAAGCAAACACCCAAAAGTGGAAGTTTCCCTTTGATTGCATCTAGATTTGGTATTGGTGAAGCTTCATCACGCACGGAGAAAGGACTTCCTGAAAGGATTACCCCTTTCACATTCGCCCCAATTTCCGGTATTTTATTCCACGGATGGATTTCACAATAAACATTCAACTCACGGATTCTACGCGCAATGAGCTGCGTATATTGAGATCCAAAATCTAAAATTAATATCATTTCATGCATGCGGCAAAGATAAGCATTATTGCTAATTAGCCACGTCCGAAGCTTTGTTGATTTTTACGCAATAAACCCTTCGAAACATCCTTGTATTATTTTCTTGTGAATAGTTGCAATTCAACCTAACGAATGTCCTTAAGATTAACTAGAATTGATTAACTTTGGTGCTTGCATTAAAGAGAAAAACAATGATTGGAGATATCTTAAAATCCATTTTTGGAGATAAGAACGCGAAAGACAAGAAATTATACTGGCCTTACGTAGAGTTAGCAAATGCTGCTCATGAACACATAAAAA
>CANMFV010000217.1 GCA_947496835.1 Flavobacteriales bacterium
TATTCAGTGGTTTTTACAAGTTCTAATGGATGTGTTGCCCCGAGTGTATCAGCAGACATTATTGTTAAACCAAATCCAGTTGTTTCTGTAGTCAATGACACCATTTGTATTGGTTCAAGCACGACCATTACTAGTTCAGTAGATTTAATTGGAGGAAGTTATACATGGTCACCTCTTCCATCTACAGGTAATTCCATCACGGTCACACCAAACAGTACTTCAACCTATACCGTAATTTACAACTTGCAAGGTTGTACAGGCACAGCAAGTGCGACAGTTGTGGTAAATCCAATTCCGGTAGCATCCACATCGAATACAACCATTTGTTTTGGAGATGTAGCAACGTTAAATGCTAGTGCGAATTTGCCGAACGGAACGTATTTATGGTCAACGAGTGAAACGACAAGTTCCATTCAAATAAGTCCAGCAACTACAACGACATACTCGGTAGCATATACTTTAAATAATTGTACGAGTCCAAGTGTGAATGCTATTGTTACAGTGAATCCAATTCCAGTTGTAACATTATCCAGTGCGACCATTTGTGATGGAGACAACGTTACGCTCACCGCAACACCAAACCTTACTGGTGGAAGTTATACTTGGGGACCATTAAATAGTCCGGGGGGGGCAAGTCAAACACTCAGTCCATCCGTAGATACGACCTTAACCGTCATTTACACCTTATTGAATTGCCCAAGCTTACCAGCGACAGGAACGGTTACAGTGAATCCATTGCCAATCGTAACGTTCAATTCAGACATTGTAGAAGGATGTGCTCCGCTTGGTGTTACGTTTACAGCGACTGACCAAACCAATGCAAGTTACAATTGGACCACCAGTAATGCATTAACAGGGACAGGGTCGTCCACGACGATTGTTTTTCCTACAGGAGGAACGTATGATGTGACATTAGCCGCAACCACGATTAATGGCTGTTTTGCATCCAACTCAGT
Organism: Flavobacteriales bacterium; assembly: GCA_947496835.1. Classification (GTDB taxonomy): domain Bacteria; phylum Bacteroidota; class Bacteroidia; order Flavobacteriales_D; family Crocinitomicaceae; genus UBA952. Next base: position 957 of record CANMFV010000217.1, read on the forward strand.
TGCCAATTACATTTACGTGGAAGATCTTCCAATTGCTGATTTCGAATCTCCAATAACAGTTTTCACGAATGAAGCACAATATGTTCAATTCAGTAACCTCTCAACGGGTGCTACGAATTATGTGTGGAATTTCGGAGACGGACAAATGTCGACAGATGTAGAACCTTCGCACGTTTTCCAAAGTACGATGAATGGATATACCATTAACTTAATTGCCTTAACGGACCTCAATTGTTTAGATAGTATGTCCGTTTCCATTGGATACCAATACAACGAGCTTTATTACATTCCGAATAGTTTCACACCGGATGGAGATCAAAATAATCAAGTGTTCTTGCCAATATTCTATTCAGGTTATGATCCCTTGAACTTTGAAATGCAGATTTATAACCGTTGGGGAGAAGTGCTCTTTGAAACGCGAAATGTACTATTCGGATGGGATGGATCTGTTGGTGAAGAAGGATTAGACGTATCAGAAGGCACCTATACCTACCGAATTGTTTTCAAGAATCCAGATTTAGATGAACGTATAGTTGTCACCGGAACAGTTAACTTAATTAGATAAGGAGCTGTCTCAAGAAAAACAGAAGTAACGATATGCATCGCATTTTTTTTTCAAACTTACTGTTTTCGCTTCTGCTCAACTTATTGATCAAACCAATTGCCATATTTGGCATTGATGCACAAGTTCAAAATGTTGTTGGCCTAGATAATTACGGATTGTATTTTTCGCTTTTGAGTTTGTCATTGATTCTCAATATCCTGATGGACTTAGGAATAAACAATTATGTGATAAAAACCGTAGCAAAAAATCACGTCGAGGCAAAAACCCAAATTGGTAGTGTCTTGGTTTTACGACTTGTACTTTTTCTTTTTTACCTTGGATTTCTCTTTTGTATTGCTTTTCTTTTGGGATATGACTCTGAAGCGTTGAAGCTTCTATTCTTACTTGGCCTCAACCAGTTATTCATCGTTTTCATCGCCTATTTTCGGGGTTTTTTTTCTGGATTACAGCACTATAAACTTGACTCCTTTTTCGCTGTTTTCGATCGAATTATTCTGATTCTTACCGCAGGATCGGTTTTGCTTTTCTCAACGGGATATAAAATGACCATTCCCTTGTACGTAGGATTGCAGACTGTCGGTTATTTCCTCACCTGTGCGTTTGCATTCATTTTCTTTAAAAGACTGATTGGAAAAATCAATTGGAAAATTGATCTACAACACTTTAAATCCGTCCTTCAAAAAAGTTTGCCCTATGCCCTACTCATTATTCTCATGTCCATATACACACGAATTGACGGAGTTCTTTTGCATGAGTTAGGAGAAAATGGAAATATGCAAGCAGGTATTTACGCCAAAGGATTTCGTTTGCTTGATGCACTTTATATGTTCGGAATGATTTTCGCAGGACTTTTATTCCCGATGTTTTCGAACGTTTTACAAGAATCCCTGCAAAAAGTACGAGAATTGGTGCAATTATCTGCCAATTTTCTCATGAGTGGAGTGATTGTGGTTGTTTTCATCATTGTTCTTCACCACCAATACATCCTACAACTCATTTATACCTCTTTCGAAGGAGCAGAACTTCCATTTATTTGGCTGATGTTAAGTTTCATTGGAATTTCCATGAATTTCGTCTTTGGAACACTCTTAACTGCGAATGGTAATTTAAAAGAATTGAATATCATTTCTGCTATTGGCGTGGTCATTAATATAAGCCTTAACATGTTTCTTATTCCCAAGTACGGAGCAGCTGGTGCGGGAATTACCGCGTTTATTACCCAGATTATAATGGCCATCACACAATTCATTTTGTGCGCAAAGAATTTCCAATTAACCGTAGGATTTTTTCAAATTGGGAAATGGCTTCTCTTTACATTTAGTTTCATGGGTGCCGTTTTACTTTTCCTTTTTGCCATCTTGACATCGCAAAACAATTTTCTAAGTAATTCACCGTTTGTATCTGTTCTGATTCTAAGCACAGAATTTCTCCTTGGATTGACACTCATGTTTGTTTTCAAATTCATCGAACTCAAACAACTAAAAAATCTCTTTTTATCCCGCTTATAAATCAAATATTTTTTGAATTTCGGAGTTATTGTCATAGCTTGCGGCAAAAATCATAACTTCGCGAAGCTAAATAGGATATGACACAAATAAATTTACAACAAGAACGATTCGGCTTAATCCAATTTATTTGGAAAAATAAAAAACCGATTTTCATTATTACAGGTTTTGCTGCCATTGTTTCCATCGTGGTTTCATTTCTGATTACCCCCATGTATTTATCATCTGCCATCGTTTTCCCTGCCGCATCAGGGA
>CANMFV010000218.1 GCA_947496835.1 Flavobacteriales bacterium
ATGTGACAATCTTCATCAGGTGGAATGACCCCAAAATCGTTGTAGTGGTGTAAAACACTAGGGGCGGCTTGTTTGATTTTTTGTTCTTGTTGTAAAAAGATTTCTTGAATCTTTTTTTGTGGTAATACACGCTCTTTTTGAAGGTTTAAATTTTCAAAGAATAGCACACTAAACGCACTAATGGCAAGTATGAAGTACTTGTAATTCATGGTTATGTGTACCCATCTTCTCATGTTTGCAACTCCATTTTTGTTAAGCTGGAAAGCTTGTGGAATAATTGAATGAAATCTTCATCCGCATGTTGGTCATTTCTGAATACAAAATGGGCTTGCTCAATATAAGGTTCAATAAAATTTTGGTAACAAGGCATTACGTGATTATCCCACTGATAGATGATTTCAGATCGTTTGTATCCGCGCGTTTCTTGATCTCGGTATATTCTACGATCTAATTGAGTTTGATGATCTACATCGACAAAAATACTGAAGTCGAGTTTTTCAAAAACTTTTTGATAATGGAACAAAAATAATCCTTCCACAATGATCACTTCACTGGGCTGGATTGTCAATAAAACGTTTTTAATTGGAGGAGCATTAAAAAAATATTCCTTTACTTCAATGGGGTTTCCTGCGACAAGCTCGTGTAAATCATTTTCTAATTTACGTTGATCTAATGCCCCAGGTAAATCAAAATTAACCTTTCCATTTTGATCCAGGGCTTGCATTTCAATGGGGTGGTAATAATTATCCATTGAAAATACGGAAGGAGTAATTCCCCCGAAGGATTCAGATAATCTTCTTAGTAATGTGGTCTTTCCAGCGCCGCTACCTCCACAAATTCCAACAACAAATGGTTTTTTTTTCATACTCCTTACTCCGGACAAATATACAACTTGTCTCGTTGGTTTTTATCGTCAATTCATTTGTAACTGAAAGAAAAATCGTAACTTTCCTCTCACTATTTCGACTCTTATGAAAAAATTAGGTTTCTTACTTTTATTCTCGGTTTGTGCGCTATCCTTGAATGCTCAATTAAAAATCGGTGACAAAGCAACCATGCTTGATGATCAACTGCAAAGCACAAAAGGAGAAACCACTTCCCTAAATGATTCAAAAAAAGAAAATGGTTTACTAGTGATTTTTTCTTGTAACACTTGTCCATTTGTTGTTGGAACGGAGGATTTCCCAGGCTGGGAACGTCAATACAATGCACTTTACGATTTGGCAGATAGTTTACAAATTGGAATGCTCCTGGTGAACTCCAATGAAGCGAAACGTCAAGGGGCGGATTCTTATGATGAGATGTTTAAACATTCGGAAGAACAACAGTATAAAATGGCATACATAGTAGATGTGAATTCTACGATGGCTAATATTTTTGGTGCAAAAACTACTCCACATGTCTTTTTGGTAAATGCTGAAATGGAGTTGGTGTATATGGGCTCCATTGACAATATTTGGGATAAGGAACGCAAAGAAGACATCCCTTATTTGAAAATTGCCTTAAAGGAATTAGCAAGTCATAAAAAAATAAAAACAAGCACCACTTCACCTAAAGGATGTGGGATTAAACGTATTACCAATAAATAAGCAAGCATGAAAAAGACCCTTACATTACTTTTGGTAATTTTCACTTTTCAAAGTTTCGCTCAACAAGGCGATGGATGGAAAAAAACATACAAAGCAAGCATAAACCTTAAGGAAATGAACAAAGTTTCTTTCCAGGAACCAAACATTGAAGCGCTTAAAGCAGAAGATGCATTGGTCGATGGTACAGGAACAGCTCCTTGGCGATTTGGTTGGAATAACTACACAAATCTTAACACATCGAATGCTGGTACTTGGACTACCCTTCCAAATGGAGACCGTCTTTGGCAATTATTGATTGAGTGTGAAAACGCACAAACAATTAACTTAACCTTTGCACAAACGGATATTCCGTCAGGGAATCAGTTGTATGTGTTTAATCCCAAAAAGGACCTGATTTTGGGTAGTTTTACTGCAAACCATTTATTTGAAGGACAATTAGGAACTGAATTAGTGCCAGGAAATCAGACGATAGTCGAATATTTTGTTCCAAAAAACAATCCGCAAGGACACATTCAAATTTCCACTGTAACCCATGGTTACCGAACGGCAAGTGATTTCCAAGAGAAAGCGTTTGGTAGTTCAGGGTCTTGTAATAGAAATGTGAATTGTACAGAAGGATTGCCTTGGACATTGGAGCGTAATGCCGCGGTTATGTTGGTTTCGGGAAGCAATGGTTTTTGTTCGGGATCTTTGGTAAATAACACATTGAACGATAGCAAACCTTACGTGTTAACAGCCGATCATTGTTACAGTAATCCAGCTTCATGGATTTTTCGTTTCAATTGGCAATCAGCAGATTGTAATAACCCAGCATCTTCCCCAACATTTCAATCTTTGTCAGGAGCTGCCCTTCGCGCTCGTGCATCCGCGTCTGATTTTTGTTTAGTTGAAATCACAGGGGGATTAACAGGTGGAACGGTGCCGGCGTCATATACACCCTATTTTTCTGGGTGGGACCATTCTGGAAACACACCAACTTCTGGCGTCGGAATTCATCACCCTTCAGGAGACATTAAAAAAATATCTTTTGAAAATCAACCGTTAATTTCTACCACTTTCGGTGGTAGTCCTCAGAATAGTCACTGGGGAGTTACTTACTGGGATAGTGGAGTCACGGAGGGAGGATCGTCGGGATCTCCATTATATGATCAAAATCACCGCATAATTGGCCAATTACACGGTGGGGCGTCTGCTTGTGGCGCAACGAATTTGTCTGATGAATATGGTAAATTTAGCTATTCATGGGAGCCTGTTGGAAGTAATACAACGAATCAATTGAAGTGTTGGTTAGACCCAAATAATTCGGGGGCTGAATTTATCAATGGTTTTGATCCATCGAATGCTACAGTTGCAGCGCTTGATGCTGGATTATCCAGTCCAATGCTAGAATTATCGGCTTTTTGTGGAACAAATTACACGCCTAAAGTGACCATTGCTAATTCAGGAACAAGTATATTAACTTCCGCTGTTGTGACTTATTCCATTGATGCTGGTGCGAATCAAACGTTGAATTGGAGTGGTTCATTGGCACAATGGCAAACGGAATTAATCACCTTGCCTAGTGTTGCTTTATCTCCAGGAAACCATACGTTAAGTGTTTCTGTTGCAAGTCCAAATGCCGGGATTGATGAAAACACTTTAAATGACATGACGAACACTTCATTAACAGTGAATGCAATTGATGAAACAAT
>CANMFV010000219.1 GCA_947496835.1 Flavobacteriales bacterium
ATGTGATGTTTTTAACAGTTCCTTCCAATACTTGACCTTTTTCAAGACCAGAGATAATTTGTTTCTTTTGTTCTTCCAATTCCGCTTCAATAAGCGCTTTGTGAGATACAACTACGTTACGGAACTCTTCGTTGATTTTCACAACTTTGAACTCCATGTTTTTACCTACATAGATATCGTAATCACGAATTGGTTTCACATCAATTTGAGAACCTGGCAAAAATGCTTCAATACCAAATACATCAACGATTAATCCACCTTTCGTACGACATTTAACGAATCCTGTGATGATTTCTCCTGTACGAAGTACATCATTCACACGAATCCAAGCGCTGTGCATACGTGCAGTGCGGTGAGAAACAACTAGCTGACCAGTTTTGTCCTCGCGACATTCAACATACACATCAACTACGTCTCCGATTTTTAAATCTGGATTGTAACGGAATTCATTCGCTGCAATAACACCTTCAGATTTGTAACCGATGTTAACGATTACCTCTTTTTTGTTTAATAATGCAACAGTACCTTGGATTACTTCTTTCTCGTTGATAGAAGTTAAGGTTTTTTCGTAAACATCAGATAATTCTGATCGTTCGATTTTGGTGTAACCGTCTAATTGTAACGCTTCCCAATCAAAATCTGCAGCTCCCTGCATTTCAATGTTCTTTGCCATGTGGCTTAATAATTTGTATTTCAGAACCCCTAATTTCCTGAAAGGATGAAACATTTTCCGCTGTGATTAGGGCACAACTTCCTCTTTTGAGGGTGCAAATGTAGCAATAATTCCTTTAAAACATAGGATTTTATCAATTATATCTAAACTTTCCGACAACTTTTTACAATCATGTATTGATTTTTAATTGTCGGCAATGTTTTTCGGGAAAATAGAAAAGGTTTGAAATTGCTCACCTTGCATGGACATACACTTTTGCCAAAGCTTCGAAATAGGGGAGGTGAGTAAGGTTTTTAAGGGAATATTGTTCACGCAAATCCATGCACGCTCTTTAATTTCTTGTGTTAATTGTCCTGTACTCCATCCAGAATACCCGATGAAAAACTTGATCTTATCTTTGTTGCTTTCATCAAGTGTTAAATACTCAAAAATAGCCGTCAAATCACCTCCGAAAAATAATCCTGGAAGAATTTCTTCACTGGATTCGACGTTTTCAAATGTATGTAAGTAAAAAAGGCTGTTGTTTGCCACTGGACCACCAATGAGAACTGGAATGGACAATGGTGCAATGTCAATGAGGTCGTGTAATTCAACAACGGAGGGATGGTTTAAAACAAATCCAAACGATTCGGCTTCAGAATGTTCGCACAATAAAATAACAGATCGTTCGAAATGCGAATCCTCGAGAAATGGTTCCGATAATAGGACGCTTCCTTTTGATGGAAGTTTTCCATTATTGAATTCGAATGTCTCGTGTAGCTTCATCAAAAAAAAATAACAAGTAAATTAATTCTAGGTTCTTTGAAGATTTGAATTAATTAGATAAAATTGAAAATTCCAACTAAATTTGCCTACAAATCTTAAATCGAGGCATAAAATTATCGGTTGAGTGTTTTTTAAAATTAGTAAAGTTTAACCTATCAAAATAATGTTTCAATGAAAAAAAGTACTTTTCTGATTGTTTTTGTTTTTTGCTTCATAGTTTCATTTATTTCCAAAGCACAAACTGGTTTTGTTTTAACAAGCCTTAGCTCAACAGTAACTTCGGTGCAAAATTGCAATTCTTATGCGGGTATTTCGATTGGCGCCTTATCGAATAACTCAAACAATACCTTTAATTTGGTTCTAAGTGGTAATAATTTTACCACTTCTCAATTCACGGCTATTGTAAATTGGGGAGATGGCAATGTGACGAGTCATAACGGATCAGTTTTTAATATAGGCTCAAACATACAATGGTCACCATCGCTTTATCACAATTATAACACCTCTGGTAGTTATTCTATTTCTATTCAATTGACTAACTTGCAAAACAACACATCTGTTTCAAGCAATTTAACGTATGTTTCAAATACATGTTATGGATTGTCAGCATATACATATGTTGATTGTAATAATGACGGTCAATTTGAAACCACACAATTAAGCAATATACCTTTTACTTTTTCAGGGTCCAATGGTAATCAATTTTCAGTAAATTCATTAAATTCAAATGGTGTTTGGCCTAATGTTACTATCCCTGGGGTATATACTGTTTCAATCGATCCGAATTGGTTATTGATTAATAATTACATTGTATCAACAGCAAGCGACACCATAATAACAGCCTTAGTCAGTGGGTATGAGGATACCGCTATTTTCATATTAAACTGCAATACTTCTTCGCCAAATCTTTGTATTAACGGCACCGTATTTTGTGATGAAAATATGGATGGTATTCAAAATTCACCGGAAAACGCAATGGCAAATATACCTGTAAACATTAGTACAAATGGAATGAATTACACGGTTTACACAAATAATAACGGAGAATATAATCTTACTTATCCAGATTTAGGTGATAGTTTAACATATGTTGGCATCAACAATACTTGGTTAGCTCAAAATAATACTATCTCCTCTGACACAGCTGTACTCGGTGTAATTTGCCCATTAATATCTGAAATAAATATTCCTTTAATTTGTCCAAATTCATATCCGTATTCTTGTGCTGCTGTTAATGTGTTTTGCGACTTGAATGGCAATAATGTATTTGACAATGGCGAGTATCCGATTCAAAATGCACCAGTTACATTTTACAATGGCTTAAACCCTGTTGTTACGGCGTATTCAGATTCAAATGGATATGCAATGGTTTGCGGGAATTATTTCACTAATAACATCATCACTTCCACGATTAGCACATATTGGTTGAATCAACATGGATATACTACGAATAATAACTTTATTTCGCTAACAGCTTCAGATACAATATACCCTTTGCCAGGACTATTTGCTATAAATTGTAATGGTAACACAACAAATCCATGCGCAGATCTTTGGTCAACGGTTACACCTTGGACAGGCTATTTCCAGGGCAATGTGGCAACAATTCGATTGAAATTTGGAAATTATGGTCCAATAAGTTCATCTGGTTATACCGTTTCGCTTAGTTTCCCACAAGGAGTTATTCCATTAGTTGGCTCTATTAGTATTCCTGGATATTCCATATCTGGAAACACGATCACATGGAACATTAATAATATTTCCCCTGGTACTTCTACTAATGATTTTATTTCTTTCAATATTCCTTCAGGTTTACTGAATGGTGCACTTCATTTTTA
>CANMFV010000220.1 GCA_947496835.1 Flavobacteriales bacterium
AACTTCCAATATAGTCTCAACAATGGACAAACTTACTCTGCGGCGTCTAACTTCTCAAATCTTGCTCCTGGAGTATACCCCATTTATGTTCTAGATCAAAATGGTTGTTTCGATACAGAGTCCATTGAAATTTTCCCATCAACCAATCCGAATATTGATAATTTCAATTCTACACTAGAGTTTTGTAGTCTTTCGGACGGTGGAATTACAACATCAACTTCACTGGGAATTACCCCCTACTCGTTTATACTTTACCAAGGTACTAACTTAGTTGATTTCAACACAAATGGCACCTTTACCGGACTTTCAAGCGGTGATTACTCTTTACTTGTTCAGGATCAAATCGGCTGTGTGGATAGCGTGATTGTTACAGTAGATTCTATTCCTGCGCCAATTGCTCCACTTCAAGATACGGTTTTGTGTAACTTAACACTACAAATTAACGGAGTTCTTTCATACACAGGAACCAATTGGACGGCTAATTCACCACTAGTGAATTTCTCTAATGCTTCCGGACAAAATCCAACAATTGTAGCAGATACTTCAGGTATTTATTCCATTACTGTGACAGACAGCGTTTGTAACTTCACCGAAACTTTTCAATTAACATTTGTCGCTGATCCATTTACAAAGGTGCTCGATACAACCTTGTGTATTGGGGAAACATTCATAATATCTGCCATTGTACAACCACAAAATATGGCTTATGTTTGGTCAACTGATGCAACTTCTACTTCCATAAGTGTTACAGAATCTGATGAATACATTGTGTACGCTTCCAACATGTGTGGTGTTTCCATCGATACTGCAACAGTTGAATTCTATTTCTGCGACCTCGAATTACCAAATGTATTCACGCCAAATAATGGCGATGAAACAGATACCACTAACAATTATTTCCAATTGTTGTTCTATGGTGGACTCAAAACATTTAATTGCACCATTTTTAACAGATGGGGACAAGTAGTTAGAGAATATGACAATCCAGCATTTAAGTGGGATGGAAAAGATGAAGCACAAGATGACCTATTAGAAGGTGTTTATTTCTACGTAGTGAATGCAGTAACGAATGGAGGTAAAGAAATTCAAAAACAAGGAAATGTTACCTTGTTCCGTACTAAGAAAGAATAGAATCGCTATCTTTACGTGTGCTTAAACTGAAACAAAATACGCCTAGATGGGTTGTCACTTTTTTAGACTTACTCATCCATCTATGTGCGCTTGCATTTGCCTATTTAATCCGCTTTGACCTCAAAGCGGATTTTTCTTTAATCGAATCTGAATGGGAAATCTTATCTAAATCACTGTGGCTTTACATTGTGGTAAAACTCACGATTTTCCAATTGTTTCAAATTCAGAAAGGACTTGTTAGATATACTTCTACAGAAGATCTGAAGCGAATTTTTATCGCAGAATTAAGTTGCTTTTTAATCTTTTTGATCAGTGGACTAATTCGATTTTACTACTTCGACGGCTACTTTTTATTTCCAATGTCCGTATTGATCATTGAATTTCTAGCAAGTGTTTTATTTGTTGTTGGTGGAAGATTTATCATAAAATTACTTTACTTAGAATCCATTAAAGAAAAAGGAATTCATGAATCAGTGATAATTTACGGTGCTGGAGTTTCTGGATTGATTACAAAAAGAACCTTAGAAAAGGATACGAGAAATCATCAAGTTGGCGTTGCATTTATTGACGACAACGAAAAATTAAGCGGTTCTCGCATCGAAGGAATCAAGGTTTACAGCACGAAACAACTGACTAAACTCAAAGAGGAATTTCAAGCAAACACCTTGATCGTTGCTATTCAAAATCCTGACGTGGAAAAACTTCAGTCTGTACTAGACGAAGCGATTTCATTGAAGATGGAAGTTCAAAAGGTACCGAATCCAAAAAGTTGGATCAATGGAACATTTAGTTCCAAACAATTGAAAAAAATTCGAATTGAGGACTTATTAGGACGTGAAGTCATCGAATTAAAGAACGATGAATTGATGAACGAACTCAGTTCCTCGACAATTTTAGTGTCTGGCGCCGCTGGTTCAATTGGAAGTGGACTCGTTGATCAAATTGCACGCTATCACCCTAATAAAATCATCTTATTAGACCAGGCGGAATCACCAATGTATGATTTGCAATTCGAATTAAACCAACAATACCCTTCCCTATCTTTCGAAGTGGTGATTGGCGACATCTCGAATGAGGAACGCATGCACAAGTTGTTTGATTATTTTAGACCGGAGATTGTTTTTCATGCTGCTGCTTACAAACACGTACCCATGATGGAATTGAATCCCGCAGAAGCGATTCAAACGAATGTCAGAGGAACAAAGATACTTTCAAACCTATCCATACAATTTGATGTAAAAAAATTCATCATGATTTCCACCGACAAGGCAGTAAACCCAACAAATGTCATGGGGGCATCCAAACGAATTGCGGAAATCTACGTGCAGAAAATGAACGAGCAACAAAAAACGCACTTCATCACAACTCGTTTTGGAAATGTCCTTGGATCCAATGGATCTGTAATTCCTTTGTTCCAAAAGCAAATTGAAGATGGTGGACCAGTAACAATTACCGACGAACGCATAACGCGCTTCTTCATGACGATTCCCGAGGCATGTCAATTAGTATTGGAAGCAGCAACGATGGGCAAAGGCGGTGAAATCTTTGTCTTTGAGATGGGGAAATCCGTTAAAATCGTTGATTTAGCGAAAAAAATGATTCAGTTGTCCGGACTAGAACTCGGTAAGGACATCGAATTAACATTCACAGGTTTGCGTCCAGGAGAAAAATTGTACGAGGAATTATTGGCCAACGAAGAAAATACGATGCCCACGCATCATCAGAAAATCCTCATTGCCAAAACGCGCATTGAAAACGACGAACAATTGACATCCATTCAAACGCTGATCGACTTATCCGTCCAACAGGAAAACGATGCGATTGTCCTCCAAATGAAAAAGATTGTCCCAGAATTCATCTCCAACAACTCCGAATACCAAAAACTCGACAAATGATTTCTCCTGCGCGCATTTTCGTTCGTTTGACGGACCTTGACATCCTCGGACACGTGAACAATGCTCTTTACCTCACCTACTTCGAAATCGCCCGCATGCATTATTTTGCTGAATTGGTTGGAACCGATTGGAATTGGATGGAAGAAGGCGTGGTTTTAGTGAAAAATGAAGTCGAATACTTGAAACCAATCGTTTTAAACGACGTTCCCTACGTGAAGGTCTTCTTGATTCAACT
>CANMFV010000221.1 GCA_947496835.1 Flavobacteriales bacterium
CTACCTTTTCCAAAACAAACACTTCGAAAATCAACTGCCACAACTCCTGTAATTAAGCCGGCTGGACCAGTAAATATTCTGCCCGAAAAGGTTGAAGAAAATAAAATTTTAACGAGTCCACAAGGAAATATACCTACGAAGCATCTTTCGATCAAAGAGTCCATTGAAAAGATCAAAGAATCTCAACAGCAAGGAAACTTAGAAGATTTACCGCGAGAAGGATTTAGCATCGAACACGTGAAAATGTTTTGGAAACAATATGCATATGTGGTGAAGGAAAATGGACTAGAAACCTTTTACAATGCGTTGATTAAACGAGATCCCATTTTAGTGAGTGAGGAAGTTCTTGGGTTTGTCGTGGATAATCAGGTCCAAATGGATTACATTCAAGCTGAACTAATGGGCTTCATTGAGTTCATGCGTAAAAGTTTACAGAATTACCAAGTAGACATTCAACTTTCCATGAGTAACGAACCTGAAAAAGAAACAAAATTCTTAACGGGTAAGGATAAATTCAGTGCGCTTGCACGCAAGAATCCAAATTTACACACACTGAAAAACCTTTTCAATTTAGATATTGAATATTAACTATGCATCCGCTTTTTCAATCGATTCAACTCAAAGAAGAACTGCACGTAAAAGTCGAAACATTTTGCCAGCAATGGGAGAATGGACTCCCCATCAGTATTTTGACTTCTGGATCGACTGGAAAGCCGAAAGAAATTATGTTTACAAAAGAACAATTTATTCTATCGGCAAAAAAAACCATTGCATTTTTTAACTTAAACGAAAACACAAAAGGCTTGCTTTGCTTATCTCCAGACACAATTGGAGGAAAAATGATGATGGTTAGAGCAATTGTTGGAAACTACTCACTCTTCATCACGAATCCATCCTTGGATCCATTCGAACACCTAGATGAGCAAATTGACTTTGTGGCTTTAGTCCCAGCACAAGTATCGCATATACTCAAGAATCCCTCATCTCTTTCCAAGTTGAAATTAGTCAAACACATATTAATTGGAGGAGCTGAAATTACAAAAGTACTTTGCGAGCAATTGAAACATCATGGAATTAAGGCATATCAAAGTTACGGTATGACGGAAACGATTTCACAGGTTGCACTAAGAGAAATTGGACTAAACACTGAATACCATGCGCTGCCAGGAATTCATTTCACACAGGAACAAAACTGTTTAACGATTCATTATCCAGAAATAAATTCAAAGCCTATCCAAACCACAGATCAAGTAGTTTTAATGGATGACCAACGTTTCATTTGGAAAGGTAGAGCAGATTTTGTCATCAATAGTGGAGGAAAGAAAATCCATCCTGAAGAATTGGAACTGCGGCTTTCAAGTTACATTTCAGGTCGTTTCTTCTTAAGATCGATACCTCATCCGATTTGGGGAGAAGCACTTGTATTACTGACAGAGCATCCTACATCGCTTGATAAAACAACTCTTTCCGCTGAATTTCGCGCACATGAAATTCCGAAATTCACCCAAACAGTGCCCATGATTCTGACCGAAAGCGGTAAAATTCAACGCGAACGAACTTCCAAACAATGTCTTGAAGATGCGTGGATCAGCCTATAATGTATTTGGATTAAACCCAGGAGCGAGTGAGGAAGAAATCCGCAAACGATACCGGGAATTGGTAAAGAAATTCCATCCGGATGTCAACAAAGATGCGAATGCAGAAAAAAAATTCATTGAAATTCAAGAGTCCTACGAACAATTAATGTCGGGTAACAAGGAACAAATTCCCATCGAAGAAACTCCTGAAACAAGTTTCGAAACGGAGTATTCGGAATACCGAAACTATGCACGTGAGCAATACCAAGCGCGAAAGAAAAAAGAAGCAGACGATCTTGAAAAACTATATGTGCGTTTGCAGACTGGCCCCATTTTCCTACTGCATAAAATTACTGCGATCATGAGTCTTGTTGTGATGATTGCCTTAATCTTAGACCTCATTTTACCACATCACCACGTTTCTGCAATCATTTCCTCCTACTCTACCGAGACTTATCAAAGTATGAACGGAAACCTCGTCAGTTTAGCGAAAACATCGAACGGTGATAGTTTTTTCCTGAATGCTTTTGCTAATGGTTTTTTCGACATAAATCCATTCATTAAAATTGAAAAAACAGCCATTTTACATCAATCTATTTCCGTTCTTTCTTATGGAAATAATGTATTACAAGTAATTCCCATTCATTTCAGCTTTTACTGGGCACAATTCGTTCTTTTTCCGTTTTTACTTATCCCAAATATATTTCTACTCTACCGAAAAAAAGATGCTTTTTTTATTATGGGGTCTTATTTTTCACGTTACGCAAGCGGAATCTTATTGCTTTATTTCCTTATCAGTCAGGACCGCTGGTATCATTTACTCACACTTGGATTTTATTAATATGACTAAAAAAGAAAAAGCGCACTATGCCCTTTCCGAATTGAATAAAATCTATCCGGAAACGCCAATTCCATTAGACCATACAGATGCGTACACCTTGCTAATTGCTGTGTTACTTTCCGCACAGTGTACGGACGAACGCGTGAATAAAATCACTCCACTTCTTTTTGCAAAAGCAGCGAATCCAACAGATATGATCAAACTCAGTATTGAGGAGATTCAAGCGATTATTCGTCCGTGTGGACTTTCACCGAAAAAGGCATTTGCGATTTGGACATTGTCAAATATGATTTTAGATGAGCACAATGGACAGGTTCCAAATTCTTTCGAAGCGTTAGAAGCGTTACCAGGAGTTGGACACAAAACGGCATCAGTGGTCATGTCGCAAGCTTTTGGACACCCGGCTTTTCCTGTTGATACGCACATCCATCGTCTATTAACTCGGTGGGGATTAACCAGCGGAAAAAACGTAGTACAAACCGAAAAGGATGCTAAAAAACTTTTCCCAAGAGAAACTTGGAACAAACTACATTTACAAATCATCTTTTACGGTCGTTCACATTCCCCAGCTCGAAGTCCTAAAAAAGAAATCGACTACATCACTGTGCACATTGGAACCAAAAAGGCACTGTTGGAATTAAAGTGATATGAACAATTGTTCATAAGTACCTTTCACATCTTTTTCATAAGAAATCGAAGCCGAGAATCGGAGGATGATTTTCGAATCCGTATATTTGTTTCATGGACAATCCTGATAACATTCGAAAACCA
Source organism: Flavobacteriales bacterium (assembly GCA_947496835.1). Classification (GTDB taxonomy): domain Bacteria; phylum Bacteroidota; class Bacteroidia; order Flavobacteriales_D; family Crocinitomicaceae; genus UBA952. Next base: position 3,190 of record CANMFV010000221.1, read on the forward strand.
ATCACACGCTTAAAAACACAAGGCCAACTGATCAACGATCTTGGAAGAATACCTCC
>CANMFV010000222.1 GCA_947496835.1 Flavobacteriales bacterium
CATGAAAACGGACAGCGATATCCTATTCGAATACACTTTGGAACAAATCGAGGAAAACAAGTATGAGTGTTTAGAATCCACCTGGGATTTGTACGCGAATCTACCTGAGGATTTAGATCAAGACACACGTGAGATTTTCCACATACAAACGTACTACGAGAAATTATTTTCTTCGCGTGGACACAAAATCAAGTACTGTAAATTCAAGATTTCTTAATCAGCGAATCTGATTGTAATTGCGGTAATTCGTGTCAATTCCAATGAATTTCAACAAATCCTTCAATTTATTTTTGAGGGATTTTTTATTTCGACTTGGCTCCACTTTAAAGGACCAATTCAAGCGATCAATCCGCGGCTGCATGATTGCTGGATGAGTCCCCTTAAATCGCGCCAATCCATTGATGTGGTCTTCGTAAGGGAAAAATTCAACATCTTCAATGTTCTTCTCCATCCACTCATCATCATGCCAAAGTTTGTGAAAAGACGTTTGCTTTGCTTGCATCGCTCTTGGATCTTTTACCCAGCCGTAATGGTATACGCTGGCATTAATCTTGGCGACTTGTAATTTCTGATTGTCACCTTTTCGAAAACCTTGTGCATCGCGGTACGAGTAAATATTGGAGGAATTGCGAATGATGCGTATTTCATTTTTATACCAGTTGTTAGAGGCACCAATAAAATCGTAGGATCCAAAAAAATGCTGATAGGAAAACAATAATCCATCAACTTCTTGATCATTGACACACACTTCCATTTTCGAACGGATTTCGGCATAATCTCCTTCGTGAATAACCTCATCGCCTTGAATGTAAAAAGCCCAATCACTATCTGGAGAAATCGCTTTGAAAGCTTTATTGGTTTCATCAGCTAGTACAGCGCCGTTTTCACGTAGGGAATCATCCCAAATCGTTTCAATAATGCGGATTTTTGTTGGATCAATGGATTGAATGAGTTCGAGTGTCTCGTCTTCGGAATTCCCAACGGCAACAATGACTTCGTTACACAAGGGTAAAATCGACTGAATCGCCTCCACAATTGGATAATCCAACTTGATGGCATTTCGAATAAACGTAAATCCAGAAACTTTCACGCTTATTTATCCAATACTTTTGGAATACGGAAATAATCGGAATCCTTTTTAGGAGCATTCATCAAAGCCTCCTCATGCGTTACCGTCACGTTAGGCTCGTCTTCTCTCAGACGGTTTATTTCTTCTGACATGAAAATCAAGGGCTCCACATTTGCTGTATCAATCTCTGACAGCTTGTCCACGAATTCAATCATGCGTTCCATATCCTTCTGTATAGAAACTTTATCTTCACCTTGAAACTCCAATCGAGCAAGGTGTGCAATGTGATCAATTAATTCTTCCGTGATTTTCATGTATCAAAATTATTTATTTTCCTCGAATAAGTGTGGATATTCCCTTAAAATTGGAGCATTAATTCGATCAAAGCATGCCTGTCGAATTTCACTAATTTCCATGTTTTGCATTTCTTCCACAGTGAAATAGGGATGAATGTATACACGTGAAATTCCAGGTCGAGCGGGACCAAGTATGTCAGTTGGATCAGAAAAAAGTTTGTAGTTATTTGTAAAAGTCAATGGCAATATAGGAATTCCCATGGTCTTCGCCATTTTAAAAGCACCGTCTTTGAACGGAAGCATTTTTGGGCACTGGTGATCGGGAATCGTTCCTTCCGGAAAAATAACAATCGACCAACCTTCTACTACCGCTTTATTGGCCATGGAATAAGCTTGTCCTGCCTTATTTTTATTTTGTCTGTAAACAGGAATGTTCATGTGTTTGAAATACGTACCCAAGATCGGATATTTTAGTATTTCACTTTTACCGAGAAAAACAAAAGGTGATTTCGGCAGGATCGAATAGAGCAGAAAAATATCCAAATAAGAAGTGTGATTTGCAACAATAATGTAGGGACCTTCCGGTAAGGTTGCTTTTTCCATAACGCGAACGCCATAGAAACAAAAAATACGCATCAACCACCCCCAAAAAATGAAGAGTTTAAAACTAATCTTCTTCCCGTTAGGATTCAAGAGGAGCAATAAGAAAAGAGGATAAAACAGCAGCGCGAAAATGGCGTATACTGTTGCCATGTAAAGCTTCCAAATCAATCCAAATAGGCCGAAAAAATTACGCATGGACAAAGATACGCTTTTCAAGGAACTTTTGAATCCTCAGATTGCACAGAAATGAGTAATTTTGAAAAAAAGAACCTTCAAATGGCGCGCATTTTAACCGGAATTCAAAGTACAGGGACACCACATTTAGGAAACATCCTTGGTGCGATTCTTCCAGCAATTGAATTGGCCTCGAATCCAGCAAATGAGTCTTTCTTATTTATTGCGGACATGCATTCATTAACGCAAATTAAAGACGGAGAAACCTTACGCAATAATACATATGCAACTGCTGCAACTTGGCTCGCTTTCGGTTTAGATAGTTCCAATACGGTTTTCTACCGTCAGAGTGATGTTCCAGAAGTGACGGAGCTCATGTGGTATTTATTATGCATGTTTCCATATAACCGCTTAACACTTGCACACAGTTTCAAGGACAAATCAGATCGTTTAGACGATGTCAATGGTGGACTCTTCTCCTACCCGATTTTAATGGCTGCTGATATTTTGTTGTTTGATGCTGAAATCGTTCCAGTTGGAAAAGACCAAAAGCAACACATTGAAATGACGCGCGATGTGGCCAATCGATTCAATTTAGCTTACGGCGAAACATTGGTTTTACCGGAGGATCAAATCCGTGAAGACACCATGTTGATCCCAGGGACGGACGGAGAAAAGATGAGTAAATCCAGGGGAAATTACATCGATATCTTTTTGCCAGAAAAACAATTGAGAAAGCAAATCATGTCCATCATATCGGATAGCACTCCACTTGAGGAACCGAAAAATCCAGATACCTGCCATACTTTTGCTTTATATCAATTGCTTGCCAGCGAAGCAGAAGTGCAAGCGATGCGTGAAAATTACATCGGTGGCAACTACGGATTTGGACATGCGAAACAAGTTTTGTTCGAATTGATTTTGAGTAAATTTGAAAAACAACGTATCCGTTTCGATGAATTAATGGCCAATCCATCGGAAATCGATGTAGCGCTTCAAATCGGTGCGAAAAAAGCGAAAACAGTAGCCAATGAAGTATTGAAACGCGTTCGAACGAAAGTTGGTTATTAATGTAAAACTCATCTGAACTATTTTTTCA
>CANMFV010000223.1 GCA_947496835.1 Flavobacteriales bacterium
GTCATTTTTATTGTCATTGCCGTTTCAAATGGCGCAAATATGACCGATGGATTGGATGGTCTTGCTACTGGAACTTCCGCTATTGTCGGTATGGCGTTGGCAATACTCGCTTATGTGAGTTCGCATGCAAATTTCGCTGATTACCTCGGTGTAATGTATATACCGAACGCCGAAGAATTAGTGATTTTTATCGCCGCGTTCGTTGGTGCATGTATTGGATTTTTATGGTACAATTCTTTTCCAGCTCAAGTTTTTATGGGGGACACCGGAAGTTTGGCTCTTGGCGGAATCATTGCAGTTTTTGCCATCGCCATTCGTAAAGAATTATTAATCCCTGTATTGTGCGGTATTTTCCTTATTGAAAACCTATCGGTTATCATGCAGGTTGGATATTTCAAGTTTACCAAGAAACGCTTTGGGGAGGGACGTAGAATTTTCTTAATGGCACCATTACATCACCACTATCAGAAAAAAGGAATTCATGAAGCGAAAATCGTTTCACGCTTTTGGATTGTTGCAGTGTTATTGGCAGTTGTTACCATTGTTACCCTAAAATTAAGATAACCGTGAACGGTCTAAATAAAAATTTGGTCATTCTTGGCGCCGGTGAATCCGGTGTTGGCGCAGCTGTGTTGGCTGTCCAAAAAGGATGGAATGTTTTTATTTCGGACTATTCAGTGATTAAAGAGGTTTTTCAAAATGAATTGAATGAACTTCAAATAGAATGGGAACAAGGGAAACATTCCATGGACCGAGTTTTAATGGCAGATTTAATCATTAAATCACCTGGAATTCCAGAGAAAACACCTGTCATGAAAGCGATTCGTGAAAAAGGAGTGAAGGTTATTTCTGAAATAGAATTTGGAGGATATTATTCGACGGGTAAAACCATTTGCATTACGGGAAGTAACGGCAAAACGACTACATCCATGCTGACACACCACATCTTAAAAAAAGCTGGTTTGGATGTCGGATTAGCAGGAAATGTTGGTCACAGCTTTGCCAAACAAGTTGCTGAAGGAGATCATGAATGGTACGTGATTGAATTGAGTTCGTTTCAACTTGATGACATGTATGACTTTCATGCACATATTGCTGTACTAACAAACATCACTCCCGATCATTTAGATCGCTATGATTATGACATGCAAAATTACGTTAACTCGAAATTTCGCATTGTACAAAATCAAACAACAAACGATTGGTTCATTTTCAATGCAGATGACCCTATCATTTCAAGTGAAATGAAAAAAAGAACACCTCAGGTGAATTTGGCTCCCTTCTCTTTGAAGGAGGAACAAAATCCCGGAGCTTACACAATAAACAAACAACTAATAATCAATATAAACCAACAATTCGCCATGTCAATACATGAATTAGCTTTAAAGGGTAAGCACAATACCCAAAACGCTCTTGCAGCAGGGATCGCAGCAAGATTAGTAGAAATCCGTAAGGATATTGTACGTGAGAGTCTAGAGGACTTTACTAATGTGGAACACCGTTTGGAATTCGTTGCAAAAGTAAATGGCATTGAATTCATTAACGATTCAAAAGCAACGAACATTAATTCTGCTTGGTTCGCTTTAGAAAGCATGGAGAGTCCAACAGTGTGGATTGTCGGTGGAGTGGACAAAGGAAATGATTATTCCGAGTTGACACAACTTGTACGTGACAAAGTGAAAGCAATTGTCTGTTTAGGTGAAGATAATGAAAAAATTATCGAAGCATTTTCTAGTATTGTTGAGACGATTGTCGAAGCTAAATCGGCAATGGAGGCTGTTGCCTTTGGTTACAGATTAGCACAAAAAGACGAAACGGTTCTTCTTTCTCCTGCTTGTGCAAGTTTTGATTTGTTTGAAAACTACGAGGATAGAGGAAATCAGTTTAAGCAAGCGGTGCGAATGTTGTAATTTATCAGAAAAACGATGCAGGATAAACGTTATCATATTGAATCCATTTCAACCAATGATTTTTCGCGTAAGGTGGAGAATTCAAGTATTCGTGCGCATGGTAAGTTGAAGGGAATTGATGTGTTTACATGGATGCAGCCCGCTCAAAATGCGTTGGTGAATTTCATCGAATCCATCCCTACTGAAATCATTTGGGTTGGTAATCCTGCAGAAATTGAAGCGGTATTAAGTTCCAATCCACTTTTTTCACGGAAATTTCAAAGCATCTTTTCGTATGGAGAGAATCGGACTGGTTTTATGTTGGAAAACGAGTTTGATGATATCCAAGATGTATTAAATGGATTGATAACAGAGCTGAAATCACCAGGTACGTTGCTCTTTACATGTACGGAAAACGATAGTGAGTACGTATCACTCAAAATAGCTGCTTACCTCAATTTGGTACAATTGATATGAGAGAATATTTAAAATACTTAAAAGGCGATCCTGTCATTTGGATTATCACCATCCTGATGATGTCTTTTTCACTTGTAACGGTTTATAGTTTTGTGCCAATTTTGGTTAAAATTGATGGCGGATCTCCATTTCAATACCTTTTGAAACATTTAATGTATGTGGTCATTGGCTTCGCATCTATGTTTGCCATTCACCGCGTAAACTCAAAATACATAAGTCAACTAGCAAAATTCTCCTACTATGTCGCCATTGCTTTATTGCTCTTTACCTTGTTTTTTGGTACAGAAGTAAATGGTGCCGGACGTTGGATTCGGATTCCTTTTGTGAAATTAACGTTTCAATCTTCCGATTTCGCTAAATTGGCTTTGATCATATATGTCAGCCGAATTCTTGTAAAAAAGAAGGATAAATTGGCAAGCTGGAAAGATGGAATTCTTCCATTGATGATTCCAATTGGAGTGATTTGTTCGCTTATTGTGAAGGATAATTTCTCGACTGCAGCCATGTTGTTTATGCTGAGTATGGCTATGTTGTACATCGGACGTGTTCCCTGGGGTAAATTATTTGCAATGGGCGGTATTGGAATATCCTTAGCGACACTTGCTGTGATTTTTCACATGACTTTTCCGGATGTAGGCCTTTTGCCTCGCTTTGACACATGGAAAAATCGTCTAACAAATCGCATGGAAAGCGATTCTCAAGATATAAAAACTGCTCAAGCGAATGCACAGGCAAAAAATGCACAATTGGCCATCCATGTAGGTTCCTTCTTTGGTCAAGGAGTTGGTGATGGAAAATTGAAAGAATACCTTCCAGAGGCTTACGCCGATTTCTATTACGCCACCTTTGTGGAAGAATTCGGATTTTTA
>CANMFV010000224.1 GCA_947496835.1 Flavobacteriales bacterium
AGTGAATATCAAAAGAATGAATCAATTCTCTAGAAACTATTTCGTTTTCATCTTTTATAAAGAAACATGGAAATTTTTGTTCTAGTAACTCAACTAAATGACTCGTGTTTGAACTGTTGTATCCCCCTACAACAATAGCTAAGTCTACTTCCGTTTCCATTAATGCGAGTGTTGCAGTCTGATTGTCATTTGTTGCGTAGCAAAGCGTGTCGCGCGTGTCTGCAATGTGATTCTTAATGTCTTCAGTTCCGTACTTCAGTAACATTATTTCGCGTAAATAGAGTGCGATTTCTTGTGTTTCACTTGCAAGCATGGTTGTTTGATTGACCACACCAACCTTAGTTAAGTCTGTCGTTGGATCGAAGCCAGTTGAATACTTCCCTTTAAAAACACGTTCAAATGTGCTTAATTCTTCTTTGCCAAGAATAATATCCCCAAGAATCCTTGCCTCACTTATGTCTTTTACGATTAAAGAAGGTGCGTTTTTTGAACTATGTGAAAAGGTTGCGCGTGTTTCTTCGTGCTTGTATTTTCCATGAATGATCACAGTATGATTCGTCTCACCAAGTTTTTCGGATCGGTTCCAAACCTTTTCCACGAATGGACAAGTTGTATTATATGTTGCAATGTCTACTCCAATTGCTTTTAATTTCTCTTCGATTTCCAAGGTTGTACCAAAAGCAGGAATAATCACCAAATCTTCTTTCGTTAATTGTTCAAAAGGAATCAACTGATTGCCCTCCGTATCCTGAAGAAACGCTAGTCCATGGCTAATTAGGTCTTCATTTACGGCTGGATTATGAATCATTTGACTCAGGAGGAAAATCCGTTTTTCTGGATTTTCGTGAATAGCTTTGTAGCTTTTTTCAATAGCGTTTTCTACTCCATAGCAGAATCCAAAATGACGTGCAATGATGAATGTAACTTTTCCCAACTGTAATTCAGTCGGACTAAAATCTTTCTTACGTGGATCAGCTAGTTTACGTTGTGCCTTCACTTTTGAAATGATGTGCGAACGGTAAAAAGCTGGTACTTCGAATTGTTTCATAACATTAGTTCAACGAATGAATCAAGAATTGGTTCATTTGCGTTTATACATTTTTTCGTAACGTTCAATCCAATCTTTTACAGTCATTTTCTGTGCTAATAGACCGATTAAATCGAATGGAATTTCTTGTCCATGTTTGAATCGAATGCACGATTTACCCATATCCAATTTCTTTGAGCTATGCTTAGGGAATTCTTCAACAAACCAATTCAATAAATTCTCATCGCTGTAAATTCCCATGTGGTAAACTGCCATGAAATTTTTCTGACAGGCAATCGTTAAAAAAGGAAGAGGGAGTTTTGGTGCACAATGGTAACCATCGGGATAAATTGCATGTGGAACAACATACCCAACCATTCCGTAACTTTCCGTTTCCTCAAATCCATCAGGAAGATTATCACGAAGAACCTCCATTAATCGAATGAATTTGTCTCGATGCTCCGTTTGAATATTCGCTATGTATTGCTCAATAAACATGAATTAACTATTTGTTCGTCCCGGATAAACTTGTAGAGCGACACGTAAACATTCTACCGCTTTTTTCAATGAATCCTGGTTTAATACGTAGGCGATTCTCGCTTCTTGTTTTCCTGCTCCTGGAGTTGAATAGAATCCATTTGCTGGAGCCATCATGACTGTTTGACCCTCGTGTTCAAAATCTTCCAATAACCATTGACAGAATTTCTCTGCGTCATCTACTGGGAATTTAGCTACACAGTAAAATGCACCGCTTGGTTTTGGACAGAAGACCCCAGGGATACTATTGAGTCCATCTACCATGATGTTTCTTCTAGCGACATATTCACTTACAACGTTATCGAAATACGATTGTGGAGTGTCTAACGCTGCTTCTGCAGCAATTTGATCAACTGTTGGTGGTGATAATCGTGCTTGTCCAAATTTCAAGGCAGCAGCCATGACTTCCTTATTTTTCGTTATCAATGCTCCAATTCTCGCTCCACACATGGAATAACGTTTCGAAACGGAATCAATCATGATGACATTCTCTTCAATTCCTTTTAAATTCATTACAGAGAAAGGAATCGCGCCATCGTAGCAGAATTCACGGTAAACTTCATCCGCAAATAAATACAGGTCATGTTTCAAAACAATTTCTCTTAATTGCTCCAATTCTTCTTGAGAATACAAGTAGCCCGTTGGATTTCCTGGGTTACAAATAACGATTGCTCTCGTTTTTGAGGTGATTTTCTTTTCGAATTCTTCTACTGGAGGAAGGGAGAATCCAGATTCTATAGATGAAGCAACTGGAACAACGTTCAATCCTGCAGTAACCGCAAATCCATTGTAATTCGCATAAAACGGTTCAGGGATGATCACTTCATCTCCTGGATCACAGGTACACATGAATCCAAAAATCAGGGCTTCGGATCCACCTGTTGTGATTAAAATATCTTCGCTGTTTACTGGAATGCCACTTTTTTGATAGGACAACGCCAATTTATTTCGGTAGCTTTCAAATCCTGCGGAGTGACTGTATTCTAAAACTTTACGGTCCAAATTATGGATGGCGTTCAAGGCAGTTTCAGGCGTTTCAATGTCCGGCTGACCAATATTTAAATGGTAAACAATTTTTCCTGCTTTCTTTGCTGTTTCGGCATAAGGAACAAGTTTCCTAATCGGTGAAGCTGGCATCTGAATGGCCTTATCTGAAATTTTTGGCATGTCTTTGTTTTTGTTGATTCAAAATTAATCATTCTTCTGAAATACGGTGGTGAATCATTGCCCAGAACTGTCAACTTTTGCAGGGGAACGTTTAAGAAATACGAATCCACCTTTAGTGCCAATTTGCTTTAATTCGGGATAATAAGACATAAATTCATCTTTCTGATGAACTTTAACCACAAAATAAGCTGGCTTCAAAATTTTTCCTGAGGAAAGTTCCTGTTCGTTTTGTGTTTTTTCATTTCCGGGCTTAACATTCCCATAAAACAAATGCGCATAGGATTTAAATCCTAATGTTGTAAAGTACGCATTCTCCTGCTGGTGTCGTTTGTAAAAATCAATGGCTGCTCCTTGTGAAACATCTTCAATTTTCGGAATAACAAACGCATTTATGCTCACCAAACTAATGATGAGTCCCATCCCCAGAGAAAGGTAGTATTTAATGTAAAAATCTTTCCTTAAGTAATTGAAAGATAAG
>CANMFV010000225.1 GCA_947496835.1 Flavobacteriales bacterium
AGGCAAATGTTTGGTTCGATGTTCGATATTCGTTTCCCGATGCCCGTCGTCCGTTATTCGATGTTCGTTTTCCGATGATGGATATTCGTTCACCCAGTCGAACTCACTCTGCGTGTTTAGCGTAGATTAGCTGACACACCTTGTCCATGGCTTTAAACAGCGCTACATCAAATTTCGGGGATGTGGTCAACTTTGTCATGGAGGAAACGGCATCGAAGAGTAATTCGTTTTCACCTTGATGTATCCGTTCAATGAAGTTAATTCCCTTACTTCCTTTCTGTGATTCCGAGACGATCACTTCCTTGGTGTTCAAATCGATTGCGAATAAAAGTGTCTTTTCCATTTTGTGCGTGTTTGTTGGACGTTAGTGAAGGTAGCAACGTCCATTGGAATTCGTTGTTTTGTTCTTGCATCGGGCACCTTTTTGAGTTGTTCCCGTGCATTGTCGTGTGGTCGTTGTTGGTTGTTTTGTCGAGCCTCCATCACAGCAATTGGTTCCAACTATTCGATCGTGTATTTTACAGGTACAGCTGTTCGATTTACTTCTGTTACAGGACATGCACAGTAGTTGAATGTTTAATGCTTCACTGCTTCCGCCGCAAGAGAACGGGGTGATGTGATCGTATTCCAGATTGGATGAACTCCCACAACAATTGCAGTTTCCGCCATCGCGGGTGTACACGATTTGTTTCGTTGTCACCGAAATATACCGACTTTGTGAAAAGCTGGATATGCTGATGAAAAGGAGTGTGAGGAATAAAAGGATTTTTCTCATCAATCAATTTTTTGAATTCGAAATATTAATTCTTAAAAGTAATAGATTATTTAATGAAAATGAACATTTGTCTATCGGTATCACCTTATTTTGATTCCAATTTCAAATTGATTTTTATTTTGTTGAATTTCCCCCACGAAATGTTATCAACAATTGAGGTAAATCACTTGAAAGCAAGTATCTTTGTAAGCTAAAAAATTACCTCATGAATAGTTGGTTTACCGTTAAAGTAAAATACACAAAACAATTAGAAAACGGATCGTTTAAACGTGTTTCCGAACCTTATTTATTAGCTGCCATGACCTTTACGGATGCAGAAGCGCGTATCTATGAGGAATTGGGTACGACCATTCGTGGTGAGTTCCAAGTAACGGGAATTGCACGAACGGATTTACATGATATTTTTCAATACGACGATACTGAAACGTGGTTCAAATGTAAAGTGACTTACGACCGCATGGACGAAGAAGGAGAGAAAGCGAAAACCGTTTCTCAAAACTTCTTGGTTTCTGCAGCAAATGTGAAAGAAGCCTACGAACGCACCGTGGAAAGTTTGTCGACGATGATGATCGATTTCGTTATTGCTTCCATCGTTTCTTCTCCAATTGTAGAGATTTTCCCTTACCGCGAAGAAGATGTTCAGAGTCCAGCTATGAAAAAAATCGTTGTTGAAGACGAAAGCGAAGAACGCACACCTGTTCGCGCGGTATTCTCTGCCTCTGGATCTGATTTCGACGATACCGAAGAAGAAGTTTTTGTTGCCGATGAATCTGAAGAGGATTCTACTAGTGAATTAGAGGACGATTTCTCGAATGACGAAGACGAATGAGTGAATGGTTGAAAAAATACCGTGAAAATCATGCGGATTTCGACAAAGGTTCCTTGAACGATGTCGGAATGGATCCTTTTGCTGCGTTTTCCTTGTGGTTCGACGAAGCTGTCAACCATGGTGAAGTGGAAGCGAATGCATTCGTACTCAGCACCGCTACTGCGGATGAAGGAGTGAGCTCGCGCATCGTTTATTTGAAAGAAATGAAGGATGAACGTTTTGTCTTTTATACGAATTACTTGAGTCAAAAGAGCCGACAAATGGCGGCACATCCACATGTTTCTATGTTGTTTTTCTGGCCTGGATTACAGCGGCAATTGCGCATCGAAGGAATCGCTGAGAAAATCGCTGAACAGGAAAGTGATGCGTATTTTGCTTCACGTCCTAGGGAAAGTCAACTTGGTGCTTGGGCATCTCGGCAATCAGAAACCTTGGAAGGAGCGGGAGATTTAATCTCCGCCTTTGAACAATACGATCAACAATTTCCAAACGAGGTTCCGCGTCCACCACATTGGGGAGGATACGCGATTCAAGCGAATTCAATAGAATTTTGGCAGGGACGACCATCGCGCTTGCACGACCGTGTGGTGTTTCAAGTCCATGAGAATACGTGGAAACAAATCCGTAAAAATCCATAATGCGAAAATTTCAACCCACGTGTCACGTTTTGTCCAATGGAATCCGAGTGGTTCACTTGCAGGTTCCAAATCAAGTGGCGCATTTAGGCTTTTTCTTTTCGGCTGGATCACGCTACGAACAAGCCCACGAAGTTGGATTGGCACATTTTCTCGAACATTGTTTGTTTAAAGGAACGAAGACACGAAATGCACTACATATCCTCTCACGGATTGATGCGGTTGGTGGTGAGTTAAATGCCTACACGGCGAAAGAAGAACTGTGCTTGCATGCTTCTTTTTCCAAAGAACACACGAAAAGAGCCTTGGAATTGTTAGCGGATATTTCCATTAACTCCACTTTTCCTGAAAAAGAAATTGAGAAAGAAAAGGAAGTGATTTTAGATGAAATCAACTCCTATTTAGATAGTCCTAGCGACAAAATTTTCGATGATTTCGAAGAACATTTGTTCAAAAATCACCCACTTGGAAACAACATTTTAGGAACGAAAGAAAGCGTTTCTAGTTTTACACAAGCGGATTTACAACGCTACGTAAATGCGTATTTCACCGCTGATAATATGGTGGTTTCATACGTTGGAAACATGAGTTTTAAGAAATTAGAGCCATTGATGGAAGCGACCTTAAGTCAGATGCCCTTAACTGCACTTCGTACTGATTTCTTATCCTTTTCAACTTATTCGCCTTTTCAAATCAATGTAAAAGAAGCGAATTACCAAGCACATGCGGTACTAGGTGGAATTGCGCCGAGTTACAAAGATGAAGACCGCATGGCGATGTCCCTGCTCATTAACATTCTTGGTGGACCCGCACTGAATTCCAAGTTGAATTTATCGGTGCGCGAGAAATATGGTTTGGCCTACACAGTAGAAGCGAGTTATTCTTCCTTCGTGGATTCTGGATTCTGGCAAATCTATTTCGGTTGCGAGG
>CANMFV010000226.1 GCA_947496835.1 Flavobacteriales bacterium
AAAGCATCCAAGTAAAGGCATCAGGGAATGTTGTGATTCTAGACTCGAAGTATGTATTGTACTATCCCCAACCTACCGCAGTTACAGAAGACGGAGTTCCTTTGAAAATCAAACGAAGTATTTCCATACTAGAAGATTCCTTGCGCTCTTGGGGTTTCGACATTCAAGAAATCGATGATGAAATTGGGGTTTTGAATGCGACGAAATACATCATTAGCAACAACGGCTCTATGAAAGGATCAGGAAAAGTGAATGACTCCATTCTTTTATTAAAATCTGCTGTGGATTATTACGCCTTAAAAATGAATGAAATCAACAAGAAACTGTTGGTTTTACAGCGAAAAAAAGCGCAAAAGGTGGATGCCCAACAAGAAATGGAAGCTAGATTAGAAGAACTTCGCAATTACCAAAATGGAAATAGATTGAACGTCGAAAGCAACAAAGCCATTCCTCGTGTAGTAATTACCATTTCATCGAACGAAGTCGTTTCTGGAAAATTAAGTTTTTCGTACGTTATTTCCCAAGCCGGCTGGACACCACTCTATGATTTACGCAGTGATTCTTCTACAGGAAAAATCAATTTAACCTACAAAGCGCAAGTTCGTCAGAATTCAGGTTTAGACTGGAATGATATCCGTTTGAATATTTCCACAAATAATCCATACGCCAACAAAACGAAACCAGAATTGAATCCATGGTACATCGATTACCAAGCTGCTTTCGCGAGAAAATTACAAGAAACAGCCGTTTGTTCAGGGACAAGCGCTGGACTATTCAACTCGCAAGTAACGAATATGGGCTACTCATTTACGCAAAAAGAGACAAACATGGATGATGCCTTAAGTGCCGCAAATTTCACAACAGTTGTTCAAATGTTAATTGCAGCTGAATTTAAAATCGATCTTCCCTATTCGATTCCATCAAACAATGACCAACACATGGTTCTAATTAAACAAACCGACTTAGCAACAACTTTCAAATACTACGCAGTTCCGAAAATGGATCCTGGAGTTTACCTTGTTGCTCAAATGACCAAATTGGATGAACTTCAGTTAATTCCTGCAAAAGCAAATATTTTCTTTGATGGATCTTATATTGGTGAAACGTACATTGATCCAACACGCATGGAGGATACATTAAACTTATCTTTAGGAAAAGATCCAAACATTGTTGTAAAAAGAACGCTTTTAAAGAAAGAATGTAAGGACAGAGTCATTCAAGACAAACGCGAACGAACCTTTGCCTATTCAATTGAAGTTCGAAACAGTAAATCGAGTCCCATTGACATCGTGATTCAAGATCAAATTCCCATTACACAAAATACAGACATCACCATTGAATCTGCGAATTTAGCGAAGGGACGCTTGAACGAACGAACCGGAGTCATTGAATGGAGTTTCAACCTGAAACCGAAAGAAAATAAAGTGATCGATTTCGATTATAAGATTCGACATTCAAAAGATAAAGAGATTAATATCTAAATGAAAAAAGTCCCTGACAGAAACGTCAGGGACTTTTTTTATAAAGTTGAAACACTAAATTAATGACTAGCCACATATTTTCTGTATTCCATTTTACTGGAATCAAACGACATGAATTTTGCCAATGCTGTTGCGTTTTCACGATCAATTAAACGATCTGACAAAAACTTGGCAATTTCTAATCGATTGGCATCAAACGTAAATAACTCAATAATTTTTCCCGCTTGATCTGTCGTTAAACAGGTGTTTTTCAAAGCCAACTTCACCGATTCTACGCGATCATCTTCAAAACTTTGATCTTTCAATTCCTCCAAAAATGTCGGGAGATTATTCAACGTTCGGTTACAAGCAATTAAAGCACCAGATGTATTAACGTTAGACTGTGTATTTACTTGATTTTGTTGATTCGTTGCTTGATAATTGACATTCCCACCTGAATTCGTGGTCGTGGTCGTGGTCGTTGTTGTAATGGTGGTTTGTCCGGAATTCTGTTGGGTATTTAGTCCGTTAGAGTTTACGTTCATTTGAATATTCCCGTTCGTGTTTTGTGTTTGCATTCCGTTTGCATTCACATTCATGTTCATGTTTGCATTATTTGATGGAGTCATCGTTTGATTCATACCAGTTGCATTCACATTCATGTTCAAGTTTAAATTTGCGTTTGGATTCACTTGTTGTTGCTCCATACCCGTTGCATTGACATTCATGTTCAATCCCATATTTCCATTTTGCATGTTCGGATCCATTCCCGAAACATTGATGCTAATTCCAACATTTCCATTTTGCATGTTTGGATCTATACCATTTCCAGAAACATTCATATTGAAATTCGCATTTCCGTTTTGATTCGATTGAGTTTGAGTCATCCCCGAAGCATTCATGTTGACATTCACCCCAACGTTTCCAGTTTGGTTCGTTTGTTGGTTCATGCCGTTTGCGTTCACATTCAAGTTCCCGTTTATTGGCGCTTGCGTATTGGTATTTGTTGAACCGTTGGTTGTCTGTGTTGTCGTTGTTTGTACAGTTGTCGTTTGCACAACAGCATCTGTATAAACTGAAGCATCTGATGGACGGTAAACAACTGCACCTGGAGTAATCACTCCTTCAGTTGCCTCCAAACTTACTAATTGCAATTTCCCTTTCCCTTTTTTGAAGATAATACGCGTTGTGATATCACTTGGAGCATCAATGAACAAATTTTTATCTACATCTGCTGTTTTGCCATCTGCGAAAATAATCTTCAAGGAATATCCACCGTTCTTAATTCCAGAAATGTAAACATTCGTTTGAGGCTGGGAGTTTTGTTTGATTCCATTCAAAATGGCATAGAATTGTTGTCCACCGTTATTGAAAATAGTCAAGTTGCTTTGTGAAACCGCTATCAAGGACACAAAAGAGAATAAAATACTCGCAATCAATTTCATCTTGTTGTTATTTTTTTCCAAAAATACATAAAATACCTTGCGACTTCAAATTCGGAATTCAAACCTTTTCCTAACTTCGCACTCATGAATTTTGTCATTGTCGATGTGGAAACAACAGGAGGAAATACCAAAGACTCCAAAATCACTGAATTAGCGATGTACAAATACGATGGCGAAAAAGTGATCGACTCCTATGTTTCACTCGTCAATCCAGAGCAATCCATTCCAGAGTTTATTGTTCGATTGACAGGAATC
>CANMFV010000227.1 GCA_947496835.1 Flavobacteriales bacterium
CCACCAAGCACCGGAGTTTTTGTACCAATGAGACATTCCTTTTCCTTCTCCACCCTGATACCAATCAAATGCTTCTCGACGTCCAATATCGTTTCCATCGGTGTTTCCGAAGGAATATACTTTTCCTTTCATGCCGATTTCTTGTCCGTAGTAAATGGATGGAATCCCGCCAATCAGCAACATGATGGCTGCAGCGGATTTTTGTCGTTGGAAATTGGTTTCCGTTGAAGCAAAACGATCAATGTCGTGATTTTCAATGAAGATGATTTGTTCTTTTCCTTTCGGCGTTTTGTTCAAAATGATTTCTGCATTCTTCATAATATCTTCCTTATCGAAGGACATGATGGCTTTTTGCAATCCAAAACCAAACATGCGGTCAACGGTTGCTTTCTCAAAGTACTCAAAACCGTAATCTGCCCAATCTGCTTGCTCGGCAACAATTTTCACTTCCGGATTTAACTTTTTCAATGAAGCAATTAAAGGTTTCCAAAATTCAGCGAAAAGATTGGTCAATGTTGGTTTTCCATCCAAGTGATCCATGGCGTGATCCAATCTAAATCCATCAATGCCATCTTCGAAGTTGCCATCCTTGTTCGGATCCATGAAGTATGAGAACAATTCAATGTTGTAATCCAAGACTTTTTGACTTTTCAAATTCACCGTCGTCGCGTATATTACTTTTCCATCAAAGCCATTCAACAAGCGCAAATCAAAGACCATTGAAGCAGGCGTTTTGTGTTCTGCATCATCGAAAAGGATGTAATCACTGTATTTTGAATCGAGGTTTCCTACCGCATCCTTCCACCATAGATGATCGGCCGTCACATACTGCGTTTCCATGTCCATGTAGAGTTTCATTCCTCGTTTGTGTACTTCTTTCACCAACGCGATGTAATCTTCCATCGAACCGAATTCGGAATCAATTTTCTCGAAATCGTTCGCGAAATAGTTGTGGTAGCAGTCGGACTCATACAAAGGAAAAAGTAAAATAGACGTAATTCCCAGATCTTGTAAATACGGCAACTTCTGACGAAGTCCGGCTAAATCACCCTGTAAATCGCCATTGCTATCATAGAAGCTACGTTGGCAAACATGGTACATGATTTCTCCTTTTTTGACTTGATGTTGCGTCCATGAAATCTTGCATGAGAGCATAATCAGCGCGAGAATGAGTGTCTTTTTCATCGTTGAATGGTATTTATTTCTTTATTCGTCATGTGAAATTTCAAGGTGCCTCCCTGCATCAACTCGGTATAGCGGATGAAATTTCTGTTCACTATTTCATTGTTGAAGCTTGGGTCTTCTTGGAAGATGTTTTCGTTGGAAAAGTGCTTCGCTTTGATTGTTAGTCGTTCATCGTTGGATACCTTTATGGTCGCTTTTTTGACTTGTGGACTTCCAAAAACAAAGGTTCCATCTGCTGCATTAACGGGATAAAATCCAAGTGTAGAAAAAATGTACCATGCACTCATTTGACCACAATCGTCGTTGCCAATCATTCCATCCGGCGTATTGTTGTGAAAGTCTTTTACGACTTGATGAATGTACTTTTGACCCGATTTGGGCTCGTTGGAATACGCGTACAAATAACAAATGTGGTGACTCGGTTCGTTTCCGTGTGCGTACTGTCCAATCATCGCTTCTTGTCCAAGGAATTTATTTGGATTTGGCGATTCCGTCGTGAAAAATGCATTTAATTTATCCGTAAACTGTTCCTTTCCGCCAAGCAAGTCAATCATTCCTTGCACATCGTGTTGCGCGGGAGTCCAAAAATACTGCCAAGCGTTCGCTTCCGTATAGTCACCAGGATTGTTCAATGGCGAAGTGGCCATCAAAGGATCAAAGGGAGTTCGCCATTGTCTTTTCGAATTCTTCCCACGTAAAAACATTGTTTCCGGATCAAATAAGTTCCCGTAAAATGCTGCTCTTTTTTGAAAGTCCTGAACGATGTCTTCACGTCCAAGTTTTCTTGCCATTTCGGACACGCACCAATCATCGTAGCCACTTTCGAGAGTTCTAGAAACGGATTCATTATCCAAAAGATCGAAGGGATAATAGCCAAACTTCGTATACATTTCCCAGTTTGAATTGATGTGACTTACCGTACTCGTTTCCACCATAGCTTGAAGTGCTGCAATCGAATCGAATCCTTTAAATCCGTTTTGATAAGCGGATAAAATCATCGGAATGGCGTGATTTCCAATCATGCAATAGTTGTCTTGTCCCCAAGCTGTCCAAATGGGTAAAAATCCCTTCGCTTCATGGTGAACAAGCATGGTTTGAACGATTCCATCGATGCGTTCAGGTGCAACAATTTGTAACAAAGGAAATGCACCGCGGTAAATGTCCCAAATGGAAAGTGTGGAATAATATACTTTGTTTGCAGCTGTTTTGACCACGTCATCCACTCCGCGATAGCGTCCATCGACATCTGCAATGTTCGAAGGCTGTAAAAGCAAATGGTACAAAGACGTGTAAAAAATTTCTTTTTGCTTTAGCGGTGCTTTGATGTCAATTCTCGACAAGTAACTTTCCCATGATTTGCAGTTTTCGTCGCGTACTTTTTGAAAATCCCAATGGTTGATCTCTGCTTCCATGTTTCGTTTGGCACCTTCGACATCGACCGTAGACAAGGCAATTTTCACTTGTAGGACCTGAGAATTGATTAAGTTGAAATCCAACAAATACTTGGGCGCTTTTTCGTTCTCTTTTCCGGATAACACCGTCGAATTCACAAACGGTTGACTAAACGTGACTGTAAAATAATAGCGGCGATTCACCCAGTTACTGGTCGAACAATAGCCGGAAATCGTTGTATTGTTCTCGATTTTCACAGAACTTTCGATCACCAATCCTTTTGGATCGTTTTTTTCAAATACGAAGCGAAGTCCATGCTGTAAATCCAAGTAAACCTGTGCTTCTTTTTCCGGAAAGCTATATTGATGAAAAGCGACTCGGTCCGTACAGGTGAGTTCGACCTTGACACCGTCCTTTTTCCGTACAAGGTAATATCCAACGCTTGCGGACTCCGACTCTTTATGGTACGCATTTTTTTCGCTTGCTCGTTTTTGATTGATGGGCAGCAACAAGACATCACCCATTTCATTGATTCCTGTGCCACTGAAACGCGTTTGGGAAAATCCC
>CANMFV010000228.1 GCA_947496835.1 Flavobacteriales bacterium
AGAATTAAAACGAACAGCAGAAGCGAACTATTATTTTGCGCAAGTATATGTAAACTGTCCAGAAAAACGCAGTAGCTCCTATTTAAGCATGAAATTGAAGTCGCCTTCAGATTTCAGTAAGACCTTGAGTTTATGTCAGAATGAGGAAGAAAAAATGGCGCTTTATTACATTCACGCCATGCAATCAAAAACTTTAGCGATGGCTGATTTAAAAGAAATCACTCAGAAACTTGGGAACCACGAATATGCGCGCGTAGTGATGTCGCATGAAATCAATAAATTGGAAAAAATACTATTGACGAAAAATGATTCAGATGAAGATTACCTAAGTGAACGAACCAAAGAACTTATGCTGCTAAAGGATCAAGTTCCAGCCTATATCAATGAATTGATTCAAATGAACCAAGCAATGTTGGCGCAAGATGAAAAGGATTATTTCTGGCATTTATCATTGGCCTATTTGTATTACTTGGATGCACAGCATGAAAATTGCACGAAGGTTTTGAATGAAATTCAGCCTTCAAGTCTGGAAATTCAGAAGCAGTTTGACATCATTTATGTCATTAATTACGTAGATTCACGATCCTCGCTTTCCATTGAGGATGAAAACATCATCGGTGAAAAACTGTATGAGATTAATGAGAACAATCCAAACTATCCTTTTGTAAGCACGAGTGAATCAACTCGTTCTGCGTACGGGAATGAGAGCTTTTTAATCGAGGAATACAACACGATAAATGAGTTCATTTTCCGCAAAATAGCAGCCCGTTACCGCAATGCCAATTCGTTTGTTCACCTCATTTTTTCGGGTGAGGTTTTCTTTGATTTGTGTGTAAAATCGGCAAGCTCGTTAGAAAATGATCAAAGTAACTCAACTGATTTTGAAATAAAGGTTTCAGATATTAATCGATTTATTGTGGATTTGAACCGAACGCCTGAAAGTAAATTATCACTTTTTGCAGCTACATATTATTTTCAAATACCAGACGAATCCTCAGAGCAGAATTTTAATCGATGTGAGCAAATGTTGAAGGAATTAAAGGCGACCATTTTGCTTAGGAATCCTGCTAAATTAGATGAAGCTATTTCGATCTACAATGCTTTACCTGCTGATTTAATCAATGAAAACTATGTAAATGGCTCTCCGTTTTCCTATACTTCCAAGACTCCAAATTTTGGCCATCACGATGAAATACAAGAACAACTTCCAAAAATGTCTCGATTGGCCTTTGCAAAAAAGGTAAAGCAACTCATCGAGCAACCTTTGACTGCGGAAAATGCATTTCAGTTGGGTATCGCATATTATAATAGCAGTTATTATGGATTGCAATGGAAGTTATTGGCATACGCTCGAATCTATAGTTTTCCGGATGGAAATGTCGATATGAGTGTAGCGGAAAGTTATTTGAATACAGCGTTAACGCTTGGGGGACTCACTAGAGAAAGACAGGCCCAAGCTTATTTTATGCTGGCCAGATGTGAGCAAAACCGTTACTCGTACAAAAATGATGGTTTTCCGGATTGGGATGAAGGCGACGATGGTTTCACGGCTTACTTTGATGAAATGAAAAGATCTGGAAGCATGCGCAACTTTCAACTTTTAGCCTCGAATTATTATGGAACAGCTACTTACCAAGAAATAATAAGGGAATGTAAGTATTTTGAATACTATATAGATTAAAAATTATGCAACTTCAAACAATAAAAATCTAATGAAGTTTGACTAAAACACTCATTGACAGCCTTCTATTTTTTTTATCACGTTTAATAGTCTTAATTTTGTAATTCAATTCAATGTAAAATTAGTTAAGTGAATTGAAAGGTTACTTTAATTTCAACTGCATGTTCCAATTTTTCAAGTATTTAACTGTATTATCGGTTACAATTTTATGTCTTTTATCGTGCGAAAATCAAGAAAAGCCAGATGTGAAAAAGAAGAAACTTCCTTCAAATAGCTTGACCATACAAATTTCAGGAAGTAACCAATTAGAGGTAGCATTTTCAATTGTATTGCCGAATAAAAAGGCGAAGAACTACGCGTTTTTAATTGAAACGAATCAAGTTGGTGACAAGAAAGACTGGAAAGATTCAACCTGGGAAAGCGGTTCCTTGGATTCCGGGTTAACTCATTTTTTAGGAGTCATTCATGATTTACCTTTCGAAGCTTCACGCAATGCCACATACATTTACAAAGATCCAAACTTCAGTCTCGAAGAAGAATTTCAAGGAACGGAAATAGATACGGCTATGCTCCGTATTCGTATGATGAAATTGATTCAACAAAAGGGTACTGCTATAGATTTAACAAAAGCAGATTTATACTTAAAACCGAAATACACAAAGGACTCAGAGGAATTGAAAACAGCCAAGAAAGCATTGGTAGAATCTTTAAATGCGGTCATTAAAATCAACGTTGAATCCAAAAGTTTTACCCTAGACAAGCGTACCTTTGGCCCGTGGCTTTCTTTGAATGCGGAGTTAAAGGTGAAAGTCGATTATATTTCCATACAAACATATTTGCAAAAAATAGCCAAGGAAGTCGAAAAGCCACTTGGTGAGGTATTAGAGGAATTGGCAAAATTAGATCCAGCGGATACTACATATCAAGAGCAGTTTTACCGAATGAATATTCCTAGTGAAATTGATGCCTTAATCAAACTCATCACCACAGGTAAAGAGTCAAATAAAGAAATCCTTTTAGTGCAGAGAGGTTTACCAAAAGGAATAAAAGAAGGATTAACAGATTTTGTGGAGGTGAGTATCACACAGCAAAAGTTATGGTTGTTTAAAGGAGGGAGCTTGGTCCTCGAAACAGATGTTGTCACTGGAAATGAAAAATTGGACCGAAACACTCCAATAGGTGACTACAAAATCCTTTTCAAGGTGAGAGATAAGGTTTTAAAAGGTCCGGGGTACGAATCCTTTGTTTCTTATTGGATGCCATTCTACAAAGGATATGGCCTTCATGATGCAACTTGGAGGAGACGTTTCGGCGCAAGTATTTACCAGAATGGCGGCTCTCACGGTTGTGTGAACATTCCACCTAAAATGGCCCCAATTGTTTACCAAAATGTGGTGATTGGAATGCCTGTTCTTATTCGGCAATAGGATCCTATTCAAGTGTTTTCAAACAATAAAAT
>CANMFV010000229.1 GCA_947496835.1 Flavobacteriales bacterium
CGTTTTTTTTGTCAGCTGATGAACCAAGTCCTAACTTAGTTGTACAGAGGCTCACTAAACGTCTACCCATGAATGTATCTTTTCCCACTCCATCTAAAAACCACATACGATTTGGACTAATTTTATTGATCGCGGTTTTGAGTGGCTTTCTATTTAATTACTTGAATCAACCTGAATATCCAACAAAACAAAAAGATCCGTATGCCGGACTTTTAGACCGTAAAACGGATGGTTTGATTCAAGAAAAAACCTTTCTTGCGAACAAAGCGGTTCCTGTCTTGAAAATTTCAAATGACCGCGAAAAGACGGTTCAACTTTCCAAATTATCCATATCATCGACCATTGAAAATGGTGTGGCACGTACACGCTACGACATGTATTTTTACAATGAGCAAAACCGTGATTTAGAGGCTGAATTGCAATTTCCACTTGCAGACGGTCAAACCATCTCCTACTTTGCGATGGATGTCAACGGTGAAATGAGATCCGGCGTTGCTGTTGAAAAAGTAAAAGCGCGCATCGCTTACGAGGCAACGGTGCGACAAGGAATCGATCCAGGATTAATTGAAAAAACGCAAGGAAATAATTTCAAATTACGCGTCTTCCCTGTTCCATCGAAAGGGACAAAGCACATCATCATCGAATACATGCATGAATTAGCGATGGATGTCAAATATGCATATTACTACCTCCCTCTCTTCTTCAAAGAAAAAATCCCCGCATTCTCGTATCAACTTTCCATTATTGGCGAGGCGGA
The DNA here is from genome assembly GCA_947496835.1 of Flavobacteriales bacterium. GTDB lineage: Bacteria > Bacteroidota > Bacteroidia > Flavobacteriales_D > Crocinitomicaceae > UBA952. The sequence goes on from CANMFV010000229.1 coordinate 758, forward strand.
AAATCCAAACATCCTGCGTTCTTGCTCCGATGATTTTAAACTATCCGAAATTTCGAAAATTTATAAAGCCTCCGTTCGGAAAAAAGAATTTTTAGCCAATAAACCCATTGTTATTCGACTTCCAAATCGACAATCTGAAACGGTAGCAGCGTGTGAACAAAAATCAAATGGCATTTTCTTTCATACGAATCTCAAACTTCCTCAAAAGTATGCGCGTAAAGAACAAGTGAAAAAAATTACCATCCTTTGGGATGTCTCTAGTTCTAGGTTTCTATCTCAAATCCCAAAGGAAATCAGTTTACTGAAGAAGTATTTAAAATCAATGAAAAAAGGTGAAGTTGAATTCATTCCATTTGGATTCAAAGCATTACCTGCTCAAACTTTTAAAATCAAAAATGGACGAAACAATGAGTTAATCCAAGTGATAAAAAAATTGGCTTACGACGGTGGGACTACGCTGAATCAATTGCCTTGGAATACTTGTAAAGGAGATGAAATCTTATTATTTACTGATGGACTTCAAAATTTAGGAAGTTCAAAAAGCCCAAAAACATCAAAAGAAATCTATTGCATTCAAAGCGCAATCAAATCCGATAATGGATTTCTAAAAAATCTATCTCGGACTTCTCATGGAGAATTCATCGACCTCTGTACCTTAAGTGAAAAAGAAGCGTTGGAACGATTAAATTCCAAATCACTTCACTTCATGGGATTCGAAGCAGATGCAGCATTGGAAAATTATTACCCAAGTAGAGGTTTAGGAAACAATGGCATCCTTTCTGTTTCTGGAAGATTAAGTAAAATCCGTCCATATGTCACCGCAAAATTCGGAATCGGGACGAAAGTACTGTTAAAAACAAGGATTCCACTTGATGTAAATATAAAGAAAGCACAAGCCAACCTGGAGAAAATGTGGGCAATTCACCAATTGAATGAGTTGCAAGAAAACTCTAAAGAAAACGAAAAACAAATACTTGAAACAGGATTAAAATACCGATTGGTATCTGATTACTCTTCTTTGTTGATTCTAGACCGAGTGGAAGACTATGTCCAACACTGCATCCTTCCTCCAAAAAGTTTACAAAAAGAATATTTCAAACAATTGAGAGCTGCTGATAAAGAGGAGAATAAGAGCGAATCTGAGCATTTGAAAAATATCAAAAAGGAATGGAAAACGCAACAGGCTTGGTGGAAAACACATCGAAAAGAACCAAAGAAAAAAAGAAATCGATTGACTACGCAAAGTGCTCCTATGCCAGGGGATGGTGTGGAAATAAGACATGAAGAAGTTCAAGGTTCAAGAGATAATCCTCCCCCACCGCCACCGCCACGTGTTTCAGCCAATTCAACCGAACAAGCGATGGCTTTTATTCCTCCAGTTGTAGAAAATGAGGAACTAGCAAACGTGCAAATGGATAGTGTTCGTCTAGGAGCAGATGTCCAATTATCATCCGGATACGCATTAAGCACTTCCACTGGAGCAGTAAGTTATTCGTGGGCAAGTGGGGATTTCAATGGAATGGCCAGCTCATTTACGACTGCCGGAACTTATAGTTTAACCGCTACGAATGTGAATGGTGTCAGCACAACAAATACAGCTAATCGTGGTTCATTGAAGGTGAAAGCTTGGGATCCAAAGTCTCCATACATGAAACGAATCAAAACCGTGCCGCTTTCTCAGGCTTACAGCGTTTATTTGGATGAACGTAAAAAGTACGCGAGTCAACCTTCGTTTTATTTAGACGTGAGTGATTACTTGATTTTCAAAAAGCATTACGCAGAGGGAATTCGTGTTCTTTCGAACATTGCTGAATTGGACATGGAAAATCACAGTTTACTGCGCATTGTCGCTCAACGATTCTTGCAATTAGGTGAAAAGAAATTAGCCTTAGCGCTTTTCCAACACCTGATCGAACTTCGTCCCGAAGAACCACAGTCCTACCGTGATCTTGGACTCGCATTCGAAAAAACTGGAAATTACAACGAAGCTATTCGCTATTTATACAAAGTAGTTAAAGAACCTTACGATGGACGCTTCGCTGGAATTCACTGCATCGCATTGAACGAAATCAACAACATCATTGCTAGTCATCCGAGAAACTTAAAATACGACTACATCGATAAAGCCTTTATTCGAAAGATGCCTGTGGACATTCGAATTGTCCTGAATTGGGACACCGATGATACCGATGTAGATTTATGGATTACGGAACCAGACGGCGAAAAATGCATGTATTCGTATCCACTGACTCGAAATGGTGGACGAATTTCAAATGACTTTACACAGGGATATGGTCCGGAAGAATATATGATTCGTGTTGCACAGCATGGAACATACCACATTGAAGCAC
>CANMFV010000230.1 GCA_947496835.1 Flavobacteriales bacterium
CAGTACGCTCCACCATAAGCCTTTCTGGTTATAACCGTAATTTTTGGTACAGTTGCCTCTGCAAATGCATAGAGTAATTTAGCACCATGAGTGATGATGCCTCTCCATTCTTGGTCAGTTCCTGGAAGGAATCCAGGGACATCTTCGATGACAAGTAAAGGAATATTAAACGAATCGCAAAAACGAACAAATCGCGCTCCTTTTCGAGATGCATCAATGTCTAAAACGCCCGCCATAGAAGCAGGTTGGTTTGCAATAATTCCTATGGTTTTTCCTTCAAGTCGTGCAAATCCAACAACAATGTTCTTGGCAAAATCCTCTTGAACTTCTCTGAAACTTGCATCATCGATTATACAATCGATCACTTTTTTAATGTCGTAAGGTGTATTTGTGTTTTCTGGAATAAGTTTTTCAATTTGCTTGAACTTTGATGCATTGAATTCAAACACACTTGGCTCTGGCGCTAATTCGTATGAATTTTGGGGTAAATAAGTGATTAAATCACGTGCTTTTTTAATGCATTCCATGTCATTAGATGCCGTGAAGTGATTAACCCCTGACTTTTCAGCGTGCGTTTTTGCTCCACCCAAATCTTCTGAAGTTACTTCTTCATGCGTCACCGTTTTTACCACATTTGGGCCTGTAACAAACATGTAGGATGTTTCTTCCACCATGAAAATAAAATCTGTTAGAGCAGGAGAATAAACTGCACCACCTGCACATGGACCCATAATCAGCGAAAGTTGCGGAACAACACCTGAGGCTCTTGTATTTCGAAAGAAAATATCTGCGTATCCGCTCAAAGAGACCACGCCTTCTTGAATGCGCGCACCCCCTGAATCGTTCATCCCAATGATCGGTGCGCCATTTTTCATGGCAAGGTCCATAATGCGACAAATTTTTGCGGCTTGCGTTTCCGATAAAGATCCACCCAAAACAGTGAAATCCTGAGAATACAAGTAAACAAGACGGCCATGTACAGTTCCAAAACCAGTGATTACACCATCACCTGGAAATTTCTGTTTTTCTAATCCAAAGTTTGTTGAACGGTGCTCAACATACGCGCCAATTTCATTGAAAGAACCCTCATCAACTAAAAGCAATACACGCTCCCTGGCTGTAAGTTTTCCTTGTTGGTGTTGTTTATCTATGCGTTCTTTTCCACCTGCATTTTGCAGTTCTGCTCGTTTTTGAGCTAAAAGTAAATTTCTATCCATACCCTACTACTAAGTAGACAAATTTAAGGGAAATTAACGCGGAAAAAAAGTGCTCCATTTATCGGAGAAAAGCGTAATTGTTGTAAAGCCAAATAGTAGGCATACAAAACTCATTGTTTCGCTCATTTTAAAGAATGTCAATGCTAGACTCAGCAATAGAAACAAGGAGAAATAAGCCATTAATTGAGTGGTTTGAATATACCAATGTTTGACATGCATTTCATCTGTAAATAGTTTCATGTTCATTTTGTACCTCATCCGTTCACTGAAAACAACGAGTGGTAAGAGTATAAATCCTTGAGCAATTCCCATATCCTCATACCAGAAAAAAGCGTTTATTTCGAGTAAAAAATTTATTTTTGGATACAGATTATAGACATAAATGTGAGCTGTTATGAAACAAATGAGAAAGCTTAAGGTGTTGAAAAAATAAGCACGTTTAGTTAGTTTTATTCGTTCTCGCACATTTTGCATTCGAACAATGCTCGAAACTTCTCTCGAAAGTTGATCAAGCAGGAAAAAAAGACAGATAAAATAAATACTCCAATTCCAAAAAAAGAAACCAATAATTGGAATACCAATATCTCCTATGAGTGAACTTATCTTCTCTTGTCGGTTCATCGTTTATTCTTCAATACCGCCACGCGTTCTTTGGTTAATTCGTACTCCGGATCTATTTTCAAAACTTTCGCATAGGTAAACAGCGCATTTGTCAGGTCATTTTTGGACTCATAAACAAGTCCTAGGTTGTGGTATGAAGGCACGTGTTCCTGATTCGCTTTAATCGCCTTTTTGTAGTAAATAATGGCAGAGTCCAGCTGTGGTTTATCAAATTGATAAATTCTCGCAATGTGAAAATACGCATCTACATACGTAGAATCAATTTTCGCCATTTTTCTGTATAAATTTAATGCTTGATTCGTCTCCCCAAGATTTTCTTTCGCATAGGCAAGCGCATAGATAACTTCCGTGTTTCGAGGTTCCAACTGGTATGCCGTTGTGTATTTTTCCATGCCTAATTTAGCATCGCCACTTAATTCGTACAAAACCGCCAATGACAAATAAGCCATCGTGCATTTAGGGTCAATTTGAACAGCTGTTTCATAAGAAGAAATGGCCAATTTCAAATCCTGTTTTAAGCGGTAATTTGTTCCTTTTAAAATGTATGCGTCTCTAAACCTTGGGTTAATACGCAAAGCTTTGTTGATATACAAGAAGGAATTATCCATGTCCTCTAACATCGTATAGGTATTTGCCAAACCAATCAAGGCTTTTTCACTTTTTGGATTTGCTTTAACAAGTGACTTATACATTAAATGACCACGTAACATGTCATCAGCTGAACGTGAAGGTTTATTAATGAGCGCCTCGGCATACAACACACGTGTGTCGAACGAAACGCTATCTAAGCGATACGCTTTGGCAGCTATTTCCAATGCTTTTTGATACTCAACTTTTTCAATCAATTCGTTTCCTTTCTTTACAAGAAGCTCAACACTATCTGGATATAATGTGATTAAACTATCCAGTGTCAGTTTTGACGTATCAATTTTTTTTGATGGATCACCGCAACTGAAAAAGATGGATGACAATAGAACCGGAATAAGTACAAATAATATACGCATAAGCAAAAGTAAGGATTTTGAATTGGAATTAATCTTACCTACCTTTGTAAACGAATTTTTTACATATGAAGGTTAAACTACTTGGATTATTTATCGCATTAATTTCTGTTTCTCAAGATCTACTTGCGCAGGGATGTTCTCAGTGTAAATTGTTAGCTGAACAAAATGCTGGTTTGGACGAAGATTCATTCGGATCAAATATCAATGGTGGAATTCTCTACTTGATGGTTATCCCCTATTTATTACTGATGTTTTTATTTA
>CANMFV010000231.1 GCA_947496835.1 Flavobacteriales bacterium
CCAAAATAATGATCTTCTAACTGCTGACCCTTTGCTGGCGCATGTCCAAACAACGCTCGTCCTGTTAACATGATGTCTGGACGTGCATTAAATAATGCCGAGTCAATTAAAAAGTACTCCTGCTCCCAACCCAATGTTGCGTTTACTTTATTGACATTTTTATCAAAGTATTGACAAACTTCAACCGCTGCACCATCGATTGCATTTAAAGCTTTCAATAAAGGCATTTTATAATCCAAGGATTCACCTGTGTAAGAAATAAAGATTGTAGGAATACACAATGTTTTTCCGATAACAAATGCTGGAGAACTTGGATCCCAAGCAGTATATCCACGAGCTTCAAATGTATTTCGAATTCCTCCATTCGGGAAAGACGATGCATCTGGCTCTTGTTGTACTAATAAATCACCGTCAAAACGCTCAATTGCTTTTCCTGGTCCGATAGGTTTAAAGAACGCATCGTGTTTCTCTGCTGTTGTTCCAGTCAAAGGTTGAAACCAGTGAGTGTAATGCGTTGCTCCCTTAGAAATAGCCCAATCTTTCATTGCCGAAGCGACTTGATCTGCATTCTTACGGTCTAAACGTGTTCCATTTTGTGCGGACTCCAACATTGATTTGTAAGTCTCTGAAGGAAGGTATTCACGCATCACATCGATATGAAATACATTTTGACCAAACAATTCTGATAGTTTCCCATCAAATTCAATGTGTTTTGGTTCTCTACTCAACACATCTTGATATGCATTCAATCTTTTAGTTGCCATTTTTGGTATTTTTTGACAAAGTTATTTATTTTTAAGGCAATTAATTCAAATTTTTATGATTTTTTATCGACACACCCCTATTTTTTAGGGGGCAATTAAATAATTATTACTTTTTTATGAAATTTTATTCTGTTTTTTATGACTTTGGACAAAAAAATGCATTTTTGTAAACATGACGAGAAGCGAATTGATCAATCGACTGAATAATTCATTACCTGGTTTTCGGGCGCACGAAAAATTCGCACCGTATCGCAATCAGTTTGAAAATCAATCCGAATCTATTCGAAAGAAAGCAGCTGTTGGCGTCCACATCTATCCACACAAGGAAGAATGGCATTTTCTTTTAATTGAACGGTCCACTTATGACGGAAAACACAGTGCGCAAATGGCTTTTCCGGGAGGCAAGCCAGAAACGTCTGATTTTCATTTGGAACATACTGCTCGCAGGGAATCAGCGGAAGAATTGGCGATTCCAGTCAGTAGCGGAGAAAAAATAACGGAACTATCGATGGTTTGGATACCCGTTTCTAGTTTTGAAGTGAGTCCCTTTGTCTTTATACATGATCAACGCCCACCTATTTCTAAAAATGTACGTGAAGTTGCACAATACCATGAAATTAATTTAAAGGATTTGTTGTCGGAAGATTCCGTTTCGAAACAGACAATTCAGGTAACTAAAGAAGTACACATAAAAGATGTTCCATGCTTTATATTGAATGAAAAAATCGTTTGGGGAGCAACAGCACTCATTCTCGCCGAATTAAAAATGCTTCTATTAACTGACTAAAAAACAAAAAGAGGAACAAATCTTGTTTGTTCCTCTTCCTGCTAAACCATGCTAAAACTATAAAACTAAAACTACAACTATGAACTGTAATTTGACACAAAGTTAAAGGCTTTTTTTTGATTGACAATCATTCAATGTAAATTTTACATTAAATTTTTATTGCTCTCGTCATTTCTCTTTTTCCTGGCGGACCAGGAAGTGATTCCAATTGAAACCCAAGTGATTTTAAATTTCGTTTCATTTGTCCTTGCGCACAGTACGTCACGAAGATTCCTCCTGGCTTTAATAACTCATTCATTTTATTAAGAACAGGCAACTCCCACATTTCAGCTTGTGCTCTTGGTCCAAAGGCGTCAAAATAAATTAAATCCACTTGCTCATCAATCTGTAGTTGATGGATGTCTTGCTCTATTTTTCTCAAGTGGAAGTTTGGGGTGATTTCTTGATTAGCCCCCCACTCTACCGACATGATTTTCGAATACAATTCAATCGCTGATTTTTCTTGAACATAATCCATTTCGATCCAAATTTCTTCTGGAATTGGATGCAGTTCAACCCCAAAATACTGAATCGTACGTTTATGATTTTGTGCCCATTCCGCGGTTAATAATGCGTTTAAACCGGTGCCAAAACCCATTTCGAATACGGAAATCATTTTTTTATCTTGGCCAAGAAAAGTTAGTCCATGGTGAATAAAAACATGCATCGCTTCTTGCACAGCACCATGACTGGAATGATATGTTTCATCCAAATCAGGTAAATAGAGCGTATTAGATCCGTCCGCGGTTTGACGTATTTCGATTTTTCTCATCTTATTTTTTACGTGCAATCATGAGTCCATCGCGAATTGGAAGTAAAACTTCTTCCACCCGAATATCTTCGTGAATGATGGCATTCAACCTTCGAAGCAAGACTGTATCCTTATCGTTTTTATCCAAATCTGCCACTTTACCAGACCAAAGCACATTATCTAAAATGATAAATCCACCCGCTTTTACGAAAGGCAATACCATTTCATAATATTCAATGTAATTCTGCTTGTCAGCATCGATGAAAACGATGTCCCATTCTTCCTTTAATGTTGGAATCACTTCCAAAGCTGGAGAAATCACGTACCTTATTTGTTTTGAAAATGGTGAAGCATCAAAATACGACTGAACACGAGATGCAAGTTCTTCGTTTACATCAATCGTTACCAACTTTCCTTCTGAAGTCAATCCTTCTGCTAAACAGAGTGCGGAATAACCAGTGTATGTTCCGATTTCCAAAATACGTTTTGGTTGTATCATTTTTGAAAACATACTTAATACTCGTCCCTGAAAATGACCGCTTAACATCCGCGGTTGAAGGACTTCTAAATGCGTCTCGCGGTTAATGCGTTTTAATAAGTCATTTTCCTGTGCTGAATGATTGCAGCAATACTGATCTAATTCTTGTGCGATAAATTCCATGTGCTAGTATTCTTACTGCAAAAGTAATGGAATTTACTTCTTTCGTTTAATCGTGTGTTTAAGCTTCAGTA
>CANMFV010000232.1 GCA_947496835.1 Flavobacteriales bacterium
ACCTTAAACGAGATGCGTTACGTTCAAACGAAGTACCCAGATAATACGCGTTTCTCTGATATGATTCTAAACGGTAAATTCCACTTAGAAGATTTAGACCACCACGATTCTGGAGACATCATGTATTCAACTTTAGCGTCCCTTGGATTAGATCAACCGATTGAAACACACTCAGATCAGTTTACGAGCATTAACTACGGTGGAATCATGTACCAGAAAACAGGATTGGTTTTCTTCTACTTAAAAGATTTCTTGGGCGAAGAGAAATTCAACGCAGCCATGTCCGCGTATTTTGAAGCGTGGAAATTTAAACATCCACAGCCTGAAGACATGCGCAAAATCATGGAAGCAACGAGTGGAAAAGACCTTTCTTGGTTATTCGAAGATTTAATTCAAACGACCAATCACGTGGATTACAAATTGAAAAATGTCATTCTTGGAAAACAAGGAGCAATTGTAAATGTGAAAAATGTCGGACAAGTAAACGGTCCAATTGAAGTGAATGTTTATGCAATGGATAAACTCGTGGAAACACATTGGTTGGAGCCGGGACAAAAGTCCGTAACATTGAAAACACCTTACAAAGAAATTCAAAAAGTGATCATCGATGAGTCCAAGGATATTCCCGAATTGAACCGCAATAACAATACGTGGAGAGCAAATACACTTCTTCACAAAGTCGAACCAATCAAACAAGAGTTTTTGTTTGGGGATAACGAAGCTGATCACAATAGTGTTCGTTGGTTGCCAATGTTAGGAGGAAATGTTTACGATGGATTTATGTTAGGAGCAACGTTTCATAACTTGGGACTTCCGTTCCAAAAGTTTAGTTACGTAATCACGCCAATGTTTGGTTTCTACAGTAAAAAACCGCTTGGTATGGCTGAATTTTCCTATACAATCCTACCAAAGAAAGGATTGAAAGTTGAACACCTTGGACTTTCCGTTAAATCCTTCTCGAGAAACAGTTATTCCGGAGAGAATTTCGTGGCTTTGACTCCATATTGGTCAGCGGTGATTGGAAACCGTAAAAACCGTAGCAACGTTAGTCAAGATGTACTATTAAAAGGACTTTTTGGATTCAAAACCTCAGAATTTGGTTCAGATGAAAAAGGAGCATTGGCACAGTATTCATTCCAATTTTCAAAACCTGATCATCAACTAGCGTTGAAATTTAGAGCGGAGTATGTAAACGGTGAACAAGTGCAAGTGGGACGAGTTTCCTTCGCTGCAAAATACGATTGGCGTTACATGAAGAACAAAATGGAACGTAAGTTGGAATTACGTGCGTTTTTCGGTAGCAATGTTTTATACAAAAAATCATTGTCTCCTGTTCAAACGTATTCTGACCGATATTCGTTGAGCATGAGTGGTGGACGCGGAAACCAAGATTTATTCTACGAAGAATACAATTTCGCACGAAACGATGTTTCCGGTTTTTGGTCGCAACAACGCATGGAAAACTACGGGAATTTCAAAAGCACGAGCAATTTCGGTGTAACGTCAAAATGGTTGGGAAGTGTAAACATGTATTTACAACTTCCAATCAAACCAAATATTTTTGGTGTTTTTACTGATTATGGAGCATTTTCTAATGGTACCTCAATTCAAACGGCATACAACGCTGGATTAGGAGTTAGATTGACGAATATATTGAATGTTTATTTCCCACTCGTTCGAAGCACGAACATGGGTTCACTTTGGACAAACTACTCCAACGAAATTAGATTTAGTTTAAAACTCAATCTTGTCAATTCAACAAATCTTTTCTCACGATTTAAATAACAGATAATGTCAGATCAAAAAATTTCTTTCGGTAAACTCTTTTGGCCGAGTTTTGTTGCGGTAATGATTGCCGGACTTGTTACCTTGCTTTTGTTTTTCCTCGTTTTAGGGGGAGTGATTGGATCATTTGGGAACTTCGGTCCAGAACCATTGGCCATTCGCAATTCGACCATCCTTCAATTAAAATTGACAGGTGAACTGAAAGATAAAAGCGATGAGTCGTTTGATATTGCAAGTTTCCAAGTGAATCGTACGGTTGGACTCCCAGATTTACTTTGCGGAATTGAAAAAGCGAAAACAGACACAAAGATTAAAGGGATTTACTTAGAACTAGGTTCATTAACTTGCGGACTTGCTAGTGCGAAAGAATTGCACGATGCCATCAAAGACTTTCAGAAAAGCGGAAAATTTGCCGTTGCTTATTTGTCCGGTGAATATGTTTCGCAGACTGCTTATTACATCAGTTCTGCAGCAAAAGAAGTGTATGGATTTCCATCCACTACGATGGAATTTACGGGAGTAGGAGTTCAGTTGATGTTCTTTAAGAATTTATTGGATGATTTAAACATAGAAATAGACATTGTACGTGGAAGTAACAATGACTTCAAAAGTGCAGTAGAACCGTTCTTTCGCTCAAATATGAGTGATTCGAGTCGCTTGCAAACACAAACATTGTTGCGCACAATGTGGCGTACAATGCGCAACGATATTTCTATGAACAAAGGAATTGATACAGCGATCATTGATAACCATGTTGATTCACTGCACATTTTAGACTGCGAGTCAGCGTATAAAGCGAAATTGATCTCTGGTTTACGTTACCGCGATGAGTTTATGGGCCTTTTGAAGAAAAAGTTAAACATGAACCAAGATGAAGAATTGGAAATTCAATCCATGGAAAAATATGCATTGAAAGCTTTTGCTGACCGACAATTATTGGTAAAACGACAAAAACCAAATGTCGCTGTGATTTTAGCTGAAGGCGATGTTGTTACAAGTGGCGACGGCGTTTCATCCGCTAATATTTGCAAGTTGTTTCAAAAAGTGAGAAACGACAAGAACATTACGGCTGTTGTTTTCCGAATCAATAGTCCAGGTGGAAGTGCACTTGCAAGTGAAGAAATCTGGAGAGAAGTTTCCATGACACAAAAGAAGAAAAAAGTCATTGTTTCCATGGGCGATTTGGCCGCTTCGGGTGGTTATTACATTGCGACGCCGGCTAACCGCATTTTCGCAGAACCAACCACAATCACAGGTTCAATTGGTGTTTTTGGAATGATTCCATA
>CANMFV010000233.1 GCA_947496835.1 Flavobacteriales bacterium
GACTTTTGTCCGCACCTACAAATGTGCAAGAAGATTTCGTAACGCAATTCCAAAATGTAAAAAACACGAAAAATGGCCTTCAATATGCTTGGCATGCCATTTTAGGAATGGAGTTTGACTTAGGAAAATATTGGTCTTTTAATATAGAAGGATACTACAAGTACTTCTCGCAGTTGAGTAACATCAATCAAAATAAATTATATGATGACATTTCACAGTTTGAGTTGATTGACGATGTATTCAAGAAGGATTTCATCATCGAGACTGGTCAGTCCTATGGTTTTGACTTCCTCGCGAAATATTCTAAAGACCGCTTGTTCTTTTGGGCGGTTTACTCCTATGGCAAAAACACGCGTTGGGATGGATTCGCGAACTATGCACCGGTATTTGACAGACGACACAATGTAAATCTTGTTGGATCGTATTTATTCGGGAAAGCAAAAAATTACGAATTAAACATCCGTTGGAATCTTGGTTCTGGATTACCATTTACGCCTACAGCTGGATATTATCAAGGAGAAGATTTCTCCGGCGGTGTAACAACTAATTACGTTACAAATAATCCGAGTGCGATTACCACCTTACTTGGGACATTCAACTCGCAACGATTACCGTACTACCATCGCTTGGATATTACCTTCAAAAAACAATTCAACTTCAAAAACAAAGATGTAATGGAAATAGTTGCAAGTATTACGAACGTGTACAACAGAAACAATATCTTCTATGTGAACCGAATTACTTCTGAGAAAATATACCAGTTCCCTATTCTTCCAAGTTTTGGTTTGAATTATAAGTTTTAATACGAGATGTCCGATATTTCAGCATTCAAGGCGATTCGTCCTGTCCGTGATAAAGTTCATTTAGTCGCGACAAGGCCTTATTATTCTTACAAAAAGAACGTGTTGAAAGCAAAATTGGAAGATAATCCATTTACCTTCTTGCACATTATCAATCCGGAGTTTAGCACCACGGTGAAAACCAAAGCCAATTCGATTGAACGTTTTCAATTGGTAAAAACGCAATTCAACGATTTCTTGGATAAAGGGATTCTGATTCAAGATGCAGAAGAACATTTGTACATCTACCGTCAATCAAAAGGAGATTTCTCCGTGATTGGAATCGTTGGTGGCGCAAGTGTGCAAGAGTACATCGATAACGACATCAAAAAACACGAGCAAACATTAACCCTGCGCGAAGAAATGTTCACCAACTATCTGGACCAAGTTGGATTCAATGCAGAACCTGTTTTAATGACCTACGATCCACAGCCTGGACTGAATAAACTCATTGAAAAGGTGAGCGCTGAACGTCCAGAATACGAGTTTACTACCACAGATTGCATCAAACACGAACTTTGGATTCTTTCCAAGGATCAAACAGAAGTTTGTCAAACGCTTTTTAAAGACGTGGACGCTTTGTACATTGCTGACGGACACCATCGCTCGGCATCTTCTGTTCGCTATGCACAAATGAAAGCTGAACAAGGAACCGCAACTCCTGAAACGGGATACTTTTTAAGTTACATCGTTGCGAAAGATCAAGTGAAAATCTTGGCTTTCCACCGCTTATTGAAAAGTTTGAACGGATTTACGAAAACGGAATTTGTTTCTGCGATGGGTGAACTTGGAAGCATGAAAGCCATTGCTAGTGCAGCTGAACCGGAGAAGGAACATCAATTCACCATTTGTATGGGAAATGATTGGTACCTTTTCGAACCAGATCATTCGTATATTAATGAATCGAATCCAGTAGAACAATTGGATTCCTTTATTCTAAGTGATTTAATTTTAAAACCCTTGTTGGGCATCGTCGACTTAAAAACGAGCAATCAAGTGGAATTCGTTCCCGGAAATGAGTCCTTGTCTTCCATCGAAGATAAAATCAACTCCGGAAAATTCGAAGTTGGATTTATCCTACATCCCGCAACCATTGACCAAGTCAAAGAAGTCGCGGATGCCGGAATGAACATGCCGCCAAAATCTACGTGGGTGGAACCGAAATTACGCAGTGGACTCACCATTTATCAATTGCACGCATGATTGCTGAACGAATAATCGAAATCACAGCCAGTCTTCCCGAAACCGTTGCATTAATCGCTGTTTCCAAAACGAAACCTGTTAGCGATTTACAAGAAGCGTACGACGCAGGACAACGTGCATTCGGAGAAAACAAAGTACAAGAGTTGGTCGATAAAGCCGAAGTGCTGCCAAAGGACATACACTGGCACCTCATCGGACACCTGCAAACCAATAAAGTCAAGTACATTGCTCCCTTTGTTCACTTGATCCATGCGGTGGACAGTTTAAAACTGTTGGTGGAAATCAATAAACAAGCAGAAAAAAACAATCGAATTATTAATGTGCTTTTGCAATTTCACATCGCACAAGAAGAAACCAAGTTCGGACTTTCTTTGGAAGAAGCGCAGGAATTGATCGAAAGTGACGCATTTCAATCGTGTCAAAACATTCGTGTGGTTGGCGTGATGGGAATGGCTTCGTTTGTGGACGACGAACAACAAGTTCACCGTGAATTCAAGTCACTAAAAGGCATTTTTGATCTATTAAAAGTAAGCAACTTCAAGGACAACACTTATTTCAAGGAAATTTCCATGGGCATGTCCGGAGATTATCAAAGCGCCATCGAAGAAGGAAGTACCATGATTCGTGTGGGAAGTTCGATTTTCGGCGGACGTTAGTCCTGTTCTACACCAAAGATCAAGGAAGAAATTGAATCCTTTGCCAAGTATTGATTCGTTAAACGCAAAATATCAGCTCCGGTGATTTTATCAATTCCTTGGTGAATTTCCTGAAGGGTATCAATTTGATTAAATGCTAATAAGCTTTTACCTAATCCTTGCATTAATCCACCATTGACATCCATACCTAAGGCCATTTGACCTTTAAACTGTTGTTTCGCACGCAGCAATTGCAACGAACTCAATTCCTTTGATCGAAACTTCACCAATTCTTTGTCAATTAAGTCCAAGGTACGGTTGATGTTTTTATCCTCGCAACCGAAATAGATTTGCCAGAATC
>CANMFV010000234.1 GCA_947496835.1 Flavobacteriales bacterium
CCACCTTGTGCATTTTCCAATGGAACTGCAACTTCAACCGTTGGTGTCGTTGAAAGTCCAAGATTAATAACGTCAATACCAAGTCCAATTAACGTTGATACCACTAAATCTGAAATCATTGCTCCGGAGATGCGTGCGTCACGTCCAATTACAACGCGAATTTTTTGTCCTGGATTTCTCTCCATCAACCATGAGCCATAAGCGGCTGCAAATTTCACTGCGTCGATTGGGGTTAAACCACTGTCCACAGTTCCACCAATGGTTCCACGGATACCAGATATTGATTTGATTAATGTCATGTGCTAAAGAATTAAGCGAATTTCTTTTTATTGGAAATCATATGAAGGCATGCTGCTGCTGCTTCGATTCCTTTGTTTCCATATTTGCCACCAGCGCGGTCTATGGATTGTTGTTCATGGTTGTCTGTAAGTAAACAAAATGCAACGGGTTTGTTTGTTTTTAGCATAACATCCATGATTCCTTGTGTTGTTCCCGAACAAACAAAGTCGAAATGACGTGTTTCCCCTTGAATTACTACACCGATTGCAATTGCTCCATCAATATCGCCGCGATCACAGAAATATTGTGCACCCAAGGGCAATTCAAAAGCACCAGGAACACGTTGAATATGAATGTTTTCTTCGATTACACCATTTTCAACTAGGGTAGCGATAGCTCCGTCTAACAAGCGATTTGTAATGTGGTCGTTCCAATCAGAAACAACAATGCCGATATTGAAATCGGCACCATGGATTATATTTTCAGTTGAATACGAAGATAGATTTTTGTTGGCTGTCGCCATCGTCTTTCTTATTTAGTGCTCACACGAGCGATGTATTTTTCAATTCCATTTTGAGATGCATAGGTAGGATAGTCGTCACGAATGCGTGTGTAAAATCCTGCTGCGTCTTCATTCTTTTTCAATTTCTCTGCAACAAGACCAGCTTTGAATAAGTACATTGGAGTTGTCAATTCATTGTCTTGCGCGTCAGCTGCGTCTGTATAAAACGTCAAAGCTTTGTCGTATTTTTTCATATCTGAATAACAATCACCTTGTAATCCAATTGAGAAAACACTGATGTAAGAATCATCGATAGAAACACCTTCAAGGTTTTTAATTGCATTGCGATAATCACCTTTTTTCATGTATTGAGTAGCTAAAAGGTATTGTCCAATTTCTCCTCCTGTTTTTCCGTCATTACTATTTACGAAAGGAACTAAGACTTTTATTGCTTGATCCGTTGAATCTTTGGAAATGTAGTTCATTGCAACCCACCATCCATCATTTGATTTCTCGTTTGCCGGAACCCAAATCATTTGGCGGTAAACAAAAAACAATAAAACAGCAGTTAATAATCCACCAACAATATATGTTCCTAATTTGAATTTCTTATCGTTGTTGAATTTAGCTTTTAATTCCTCTAAACTTAAATTTTCAATCATCATTTTGTTATTTAAGTGGCAAAGATAATTTTTTTTGGCTAATTGTTTAAATTATGAACTAAAAGTCTTGTCCATTTCTCATAATTCTTGCTTCACACGTTGATTTATTTTCTCTATTCATCAATCTCCTTTTTGTATTTTTGCACTACTTATGAAATACCTCCTTATTTTACTTTCGATAAACCTTGTTTTCGTTCATGCTGTTTTTGGTCAAAAAGCAAGTTCAACTGAAGATGGAATGGTCATCGGGAAGATCGTTGATCAACAAACTGGAAAGCCTTTAGAATATGTTTCCGTTAAACTTTTTAAAGTTTTGGATTCTTCCATCGTGACAGGCGCATTTACTGCTGTTGATGGCAAATACAGTATTCCTTGTCAATTTGGGTCTTTTTATATGAAAATCACCTTTGCAAATTGTGATCCGATTTTAGTTTCAGCCATTACAGTGAAGGCAGCTTTGCCTATTTTCAATGTTGGCACTTTAAAAATGAGAAGGATCAGTGAGAAAACAGAACGGGAAATCAAGGTGATTGCTGAAAAAGATGTGTTGAAAGCTGGAATTGATAAAAAAATTTACAACGTAGCCGAGGATTTAAACGTTCGTGGAGGTACAGCTAATGACATTCTGCAAAGACTTCCTTCTGTGGAAGTGGATCAAGATGGTAAAGTAATGTTACGCGGGGAAGGATCTGTGACTGTCCTTATTGACGGACGACCAAGTTCTTTGAGTGGTGGTAATGGTAAAACATTATTGGATGCACTTCCCGCAGGATCTATTGAACGCATTGAAATTGTTACAAATCCTTCCGCAAAATATGATCCAGACGGAACATCTGGGATTATCAACATCGTCCTAAAAAAGAATAAATTAAATGGTTTTAATGGATTGGTTTCAACAAACCTAGCAACTACTTTTCAAAAAGGAGGATATGTAGGAGAGGGGAATTTATCCTTAAGTTACCGTACTGGGATTTTCAATATTTACGGCACATACAATGTACGTTATTTGGAAGGATACAGAAACAATTATTCAACAATCACGCAAGGTTCTGGGAGTTCATTTTTCAACTTGGACCAAAGTCGTGTTGGAACAGACTTAAATGCTGGACAGACCTTTCGTTTTGGAATGGATGTCAATTTAAAAGCTCGAAATACGCTTGGGTTCTCCGCGACAGGAAACATTGGTGTCCGCGACAGAACAGGTGATTTATGGAATTCATCCTACGATATACTTGGACAAAGAGATAGTTTATGGCTTCGTTCATCTTACGATCCTTCACAGCAAAGGAATGTTGATTTCAATGTGAATTACAAGTACGACTTAAAAAACGAGCGTGGGAATTTAACGGTTGATGCCACACAGTCCCTTGGCAATGAAAACATCCAAGGATTTTACAATCAAAACTACTATACACCGGATTCAATTTTAACCAGTTATCCTTCACTTATTCAAGAACTACGAAACACGGAAAAGAACAACATTACCACCCTTCAGACGGATTTCACGTATTTATTTCCAAAATTAGGTGCGCGATTTGAATCCGGAGTAAAAGCAGATCGGAAGAG
>CANMFV010000235.1 GCA_947496835.1 Flavobacteriales bacterium
ATTGATGTTTTTGAACATGGCCGTCTTTTCATTGGCGAGCAAGGTTTTGAGAAAAATCATTGGGATGCATTTGTCAAATTGAATACACTTCATAACAACGAGTACTTTGACATTTTACACAATGGATTGCGATTTAAGCAATATGTTGGAGTGATTCAAGTAGATGGTTTACTGGTGAATATCCATCCCAAAGCAGATAAAAATGATGCAGACGAGAAATGGAAACCCGTCTTGTTAGAAATGCTGAAAACCTGTGGTAAACTAAAGGCACAATCGACAGGTGAGGCACAATTAAAGCGTCAACACATCAATTTGTTGGAAGTGTATTTTGAGTACTATCTAAATGAACTAGAACAACTCCTCCGACAAGGATTAGTTAAACGGTATCGGACGGAGAAGAGTAACGTCAAGGCTTTGAAAGGAAAACTTGATTTTGCAGGGAATATTCGCCACAATTTTATCCATCAAGAACGTTTCTATACCGCTCACCAAGTATATGACCACAATCATCAGTTGCACCAAGTACTCACTCATGCATTGAACATTGTCGGACAATTTTCTCGGACCACTTTTCTCAATGACAAATGCAAACGCATTCAAATGGGATTTCCCGAGGTGGATCAGTTTAAACCAAGTATTCAAGTCCTAGAAGCAATCAAGATAGACCGCAAAACAGCCGCTTACGAAAAAGCGCTTGAACTTGCCAAATTAATTATCCTAAATTACTCACCTGACATCAATCAGGGCAAGCAAAAGATGATTTCCATCTTGTTCGACATGAATGTCCTTTGGGAGGAATATGTTCTGAAAATACTGCGTAATTACGCAAACAAGCACCCAGACAAAAACTGGGAGATCACTGGTCAAGAATCAAAACGTTTCTATGGTCATTACCGCACCATTAGACCTGATATTGTCCTTCGTCAACAAGAAGAAACATTCGTCATTGACACCAAATGGAAACGTCCTGTAAATAACGCCGCCAGCATCGAAGACTTGCGTCAAATGTATGCTTACGCCCGCTTCTGGAAAACAAATAAAGTCATGCTCTTATACCCAGGAGAACATTTCGATGGCGGTTATCAACCTTACCCAAATAATTTTGATGACCACACGAATCATCATCAATGTAAGATTGGTATGGTGAATATTCTCAGCGAAGGAAAACTGTCTAATACGTTAGCAGAGGATATTTTGGGGATGGTGACGCTTTAGGAGATAAGCGTTAATTTACATCAAACCTTTAGAAAATGATATCTCCCTCCCACATAAAATTGTTCTTTCCATCTTGTGTGATGAGGATATATTGATCATGATTAAAAACATACTTCATTTCACCTTGTTCAGTTTGCACCAAGACTTCCGTAATATTTTGTTTCGTTTTATATTCCAATACTTTAAACTCTTTCCTAGATTCAGTTCCATCATCATACAAAGCAATTACATTTAACACGGCGTAACCTACCGTTTCGTATCCTGTCAAATTATAAACGATTCTTGTATTCAAGGTATCTGAGTAAATTTTGATCACTTTACCTTCAAATTCTGTCACCACTGATACAACAACTTGACTTTGCGATTTTGCAAAAGGTGTAATGAAAAAAAAGAAGAAGAGGAAAAATATGTTTTTCATAAAATAGGTTTTAATCTTGTTTATTCGAAAATGCACCTATTGATTTTGACTTATCAAAATAAGCGAAGAATACAAATTAATTAGTATTATAAAATGAAAGAGCGGAATTAGCCTTAGAAACGAAGAGTTCTTAAAATTTATTCACTTCTATCTTTTTATCGAATTTCCCAGAGAAAACGATTTCTTTCTTTTTAATTCCATTTTGTATTGTGAGAATATAACTTAAATTCAAATTCGAGTTGTAGTAGTTATAAGTTCCATTAAAATTTGTACCATTCATGTTTTCGTACCATGACTTCGTTAATACGTCATTTATATAGTTTTCACAAAGAACTACTTTTTGCTGGTTATCATATTTTTTTGACGTCCCGTTCAATTGTCCGTCCCTGTAGGTTTTGCGATATATAATATTTCCTTTGATTCCTTTTGCAATTGAAAGGCCATCCAAAGTTAATTTATTGTTGATTCTAGCAATTGCTATTTCATTATCTAGAAAATTCTTATTAAAATATTTTGGATCAAATTCTTTTTCAATTTTATAGGATTCAATGTAGATGGTATCAGAATTGCAAAATTCTGCTTCAATAAAAATCTCGTTTTTTCTTTTCAGAGTTACTTCATATTTTCTATTTACGCAATCATCATCACCATAATGAATTTCATTTATAAGATTCCCAACTGTGAACTCACGCTTTACCAGAGGAATGTTATTTTCATAATTTATCAGAAAACCACTCGGATCACCCAATAAGAAATTCCCAAAAAACAATGTATCTCCATTGATAAAACTTAGATATTTTCCGTGTAATTTCCCTTGTAAATAATTAGTAAAATATTTAAACCCATTACCCAGAGAATCTTTTTCATATTCTTCCCAAATTCCATGTGGCTTATCATTTAAGTAATTTCCTCTTGCAATAATTTCACCGTTGATATTTGTCTTGATATATTCGCCATTTCGTTCTCCGTTTTTATAGGCAGTTTTGGTTGTGTTTTTTGTTAAATCCACTTTAAAACACACATCGTTATCTAACAATTCAACATTCTCAGAATAACAATCAATTGGGATTTTATCAATATCCAAATAATCTACTGCTATGCCATCAACTAAATTATTTTTGAACGGTGTAACCGAATATAATCCATTCGGAACCAATTTTTCATATTTTTTGTTGTAGTATTTCCATGGACCCGTTTTTTTATCAAAACTATAATTCCCAGAAATAACAAGATTTTCGTTATCGTCAAATTTTAGAAATGGTCCATTTATAATGTCATCATGAAAATACATTTTTGCAATCAAAGTCATTTTTGTCGAATCTAAAAAATCGTTTGACTTACTTTTATTCAAGTAGTATAAATAAGGACCTTCA